>JAURHZ010000004.1 GCA_030833025.1 Armatimonadota bacterium | reverse complement strand
TTGAATACAGGGTTGATAGACGAGGTTATTACTGTAAGCAATGAGTCTGCTGTAGAGACAGCCAGAGAAGCAATGCAACAAGAAGGGCTTGCTGTTGGAATAAGTTCCGGCGCCGCAATCTGTGCTGCAATTGAGATTGCTCGTAGACCAGAAAATAAAGGAAAGCGGATCCTCGCGATTGTTCCATCCAATGCTGAGCGATATTTGTCTACGATTTTATTCGATCATTTGCGCTAGATTTTGTAATAAATGACCGTTCTCGTACGATTAGTAGATGTGTTTGTTTTTGGATAGCACCAGAGTCGACAATATGCTACAATCGCCGGGTTGTTAGAAGTGGCATTCAACGCAATGCCGCTCCCTGCTCACTGGATACCAGTGAGCCGCGACAGACCATAGGGAGGGTGTATGAACGTATCATACGAAGCAATGTTCTTGGTTGATTCCGGACTTGTTGACGAGCAAATCAAAGCTGTCGTCGAAAAGTTCACCGGTGTCATCACGAAGAACGGTGGTGAGATTGTTGATGTGGATGTATGGGAGCCTCGTAAGCTCGCTTATGAAGTGAAGGGACGTGAGACGGGTCGTTTCATTCTCGTGAACTTCATCGCATCCGCTGCTGCAAAGAACGAGTTGGATCGTATTTTCGGAATCGCAGATGAGATTCTTCGAAGTATGATTATCCGTCAGGATCCTCGGGCAGATGTTCGTCCATCACGTGCACGTGCAGCAGAAGCTGAGCGTCGTGAGCGTGAGGCAGCAGCCCGTGCAGCGAGTGTGGCAGAAGCGGTTGTTGTCGAGCCTGCGGTTGTAGAAGCACCAGTTGTTTCTGAACCAGCTGAGGCAACCAGCGAAGAAGCATAGTGTCTTCAATCGTGCTGTTCAGTAGCCAACACTGCATTTCTGATGCATCAATCAACTTGGGAGACAAAGAAATTTGAACCGTGTGATATTGATTGGCCGCTTAACTGCCGATCCTGAAGTTCGCTACACACCAAATGGTGTACCTGTTGCTAGTTTGCGTATTGCCGTTGACAGGCCGCAATCTACCGAGTCACGTGCACAGGGTCAGGAAAAACAAACAGACTTCATTGATTTGACTGCTTGGCGTCAATCAGCGGAATTTGCCGGGAAGTATCTTGGTAAAGGTCGCTTGATTGCTGTCGAAGGTAAGCTTCAGATCGATGAATACCAAGCTCAAGACGGAACTCGTCGCAAGGCTGCAAAGGTTGTTTGTGATAACATTCGCCCTTTGGACAAGGCTCGTGAAAGCAGTGATTCTGGAGATGGAGGTTATTCGCAAGAACGACAACCATCGAGTGGATATTCACAGCGCCCTCCGGTCAATATGCCAACATCATCGGGTTTTGATGAAGACGATATAAGTGATCCGTTTGCAGAGTAGACGGATTGTGAGGTTACTATGTCAGCAATGAGACCAGCAAAAAATCGAAAGTTTAAGAAGCCAAAGCGCAAGGTTTGTTTCTTTACCGTCAATAAGATCGAATTTATTGACTACAAGAACATTCAGCTTTTGCGCCGCTTTATCACCGACCGTGGCAAGATTCTTCCACGTCGTACCACCGGAACCAGCGCTAAGTATCAGCGTATGTTGTCACAGGCAATCAAGCGTGCACGTGAGATCGCGCTCTTGCCATACGTAGCTGATAACCATTAGTTAGTTCTAGCAGGTTAGCATAAGGGATGTTGCATCGATGAGATGCAACATCCCTTTTTTGCTTATTCGACATAACTACAGATATCTGAAACGCAATGGCTCGTCATCTGAGGCCGTTAGTAATCCTTCCATTTTCCGAGTCCTTGCTAAGTCAAAAAGGGGATGCAGCATGGTTGACATGCCACATCCCCTTTTCCTAATCTTTACTGATCTACATCAACAAAAGCCGGTGATGACCAAACGGTGCCAAAACAAAGATTGTTAACATAGATCAACCAGAGCGAAAGCAGTTACTTTCGTGTGGACTTGATGAGTTCCAACAGGTCTGCTGGTACAGTCTTCAGGACCGAGGTAGCCTCAACAATATCAACACCCACAACATTCGTCCCAACTAGGGCTGCCATCTTTCCGAATTCACGATTGTGAACCAAGTCAGCCGCCTTCATTCCGACGCGCATTCCAAGAACACGGTCGAAGAGCGTTGGAGCTCCACCGCGATGAACGTGGCCCACTACTGCGTGGCGGCTCTCCCACCCAGTTCTTTGCTCAATTTCGTTGGCCAAGTACTCACCAACGTTTCGATTCGATAGATTTACGTGACCAAACGAGTCTACAACTGCCTCGGAATCTCCCATCGGGATTTCAGTTCCTTCCGATGCCACTACGAGCGCGTATTTCTTGCCACGTGCACGAACACTGCTCAAGTGAGCACACATCGCTTCTACATCGAGAGGCTCTTCGGGAAGCGTGACCCAATCTGCGCCTCCAGCCATTCCGACATACCAAGCGACCCAGCCTGCATGTCGTCCCATAACCTCAAGCACGATAACGCGTCTGTGTGAACGAGCTGTGTCCCTTAGACGATCGATAGCGTCAAGTCCGACACCTGCAGCGGTATCAAAACCAAACGTGAAGTCTGTACAGCTGAGGTCGTTATCCATTGTCTTAGGAACGCCGACAGTCGGAACACCATGTTGGGAGTAAAGCTTTGCAGCAACACCGAGCGTGTCTTCGCCACCACAGGCAACAATTGCATCAAATTTAGCTGCTTTAATATTAGACAGAACAGCGTTTAGATCATCCGGGTTCTTAAATGGGTTGGTTCTTGACGACCCAAGCATTGTTCCCCCCTGATAGATGATTTCTTCTACGTCCGTCAAACCCAAGGGCTCGTAGTTAGCCTTAACTAATCCCTTCCAGCCTTCTTGGATTCCGACAAATTCGAAACCTAAATCAAGTCCGCGGTAGACAACTCCACGGATTGCAGGATTTAATCCTGGACAATCTCCACCACCCGTCAAAATTCCAACTTTCATTTCAACCCTCCACTAAATGTCATTTGCGTGCGGAACAAGTAATCCGTACTTGCCATCCGCACGACGATACAGGAGTCTGACTTCTCCTGAGTCGATGTCCTGAAAAAGAAAAAAGTCATGCCCTGACAGTTCCATCTCCGAGACAACTTTGTTTATCTCCAGGCGACGAATTGAAAAGTGCTTTTCTCGCACCACCAATTCATCTTTGTTTCGTTCTGGAGGTATTGGCGCCTGATATTTGGCTATTTGAGACTCTAGATAATCAGCGGCCATGAGTGCCGCCTCTATGATTGTCGAGCCAAGTTTTTCTGATCTAACGGTCATTCCATCTGCGACGATGACAAGCTCGGCCTTAAACCAGTTGTTTTTCTTTCGTACGGATACTTCCGCTGATTCCGTTCGACTAAATCTGTGTGTAAGCAAAACAACGCGGTCACTGATCTTGGCCGCATCCTCATCACTTACCGGATCATCACAGTCTATTTTCATCTATCTGTACACCATTGCAACCGCTTGTGCTGCAATACCGTCACCGTTACCAAGTGCTCCCAATCCTTCATTTGTCGTAGCCTTAATACTAACCTTATCGAGTGGGATTTTTAGGACACCACTGATGTGTGTACGCATTTCGATGGCTTTCGGCATTATTTTTGGAGCTTCTGCTATCACAGTCGCATCAATATTACCGATAACCCAACCATCGTCTTGGAGTAATTGGTTAACTTCTATAAGAAACTCGGTGGATGCTCGTCCCTTATGTCTTTCATCAGATGGAGGAAAATGAACACCAATATCTCCGAGAGCAGCCGCACCCAGGAGTGCATCGCATATCGCATGTAAAAGAACATCAGCATCGGAGTGGCCTAGAAGTCCAACTTTGCTGCCTTCGAAGTGGACACCACCTAGGAAGCATTCGCGATCAATCGCAGTCCGATGGATGTCATAGCCAAACCCGGTCCGGTATTCAATAGGCTGTGATTGTTTCATGAGCTGCTCTGCAAAAAGGATGTCATTGGCATAGGTAACTTTGATATTCGACCTATCGCCTGAAACATGTATAACGGGCTTACCTTGAATGGTGGCCATATGGGTATCGTCTGTCACTTCTACGCCTTGTGTTTCAGCGACGACCTTACCCTGACGCCATACTTCGGTTCGAATCACTTGTGGCGTTTGCACTGCATATAAGTCATTTCGAGGAATCCGGTCAACTTCGGAGTGATTCGTCGACCTTACGATCGTATCTACAACAGGTTGCGATAAGCATGCACAATCGTTGCCTCGAGCTGCTTTACATACTGCATCAATCCATTCAAATGTAATCAACGGCCGTGCACCATCATGGACTGCAATATATGGCGCATCAACTTCACAAACTGCGTTATGAACCGAGTGCATCCTTGTCGCTCCACCAATAACGATGGAAATAGGCTTGGTTTTACTAAGAAGTTCAACAATACCGGCGAGTCGATCGACGGTCTCTTCGCGCGTCACAAGGGTGATACGAGAAATCTCTGACGATGCAATGAATGCTTCAATACTCCACTGTATTAGCGGCTTACCATTGAGGAATACCCAGAGTTTATCTACGTTCCCTAGGCGTTCGCTTCGGCCCGCTGCCAGAATCACCGCGTGTATCTGTTCCATTGTCTTCATCTACCGGATCTGATTTCAAGAATGCAAAAATCATTTTCCCTGCGGTCGTTTGGAGAAGTGAGGACACTGTGACATCGACAGATTGGCCGATCAAACGCCGTGCACCTTCCACAACGACCATTGTGCCATCATCCAGGTAAGCGACCGCCTGATTGTGGTCACGTCCTTCTCTTACGAGGGATACCTGCATATCTTCTCCGGGGAGAACAACAGGTTTCAAAGCATTTGCGAGAGCATTGATGCTCAACACTGTAATGCCTTCCAACTCAGCCACACGTTGTAGGTTGTAGTCGTTTGTTACGAGCTGGCCAGAGAGCGCGCGTGTTAGACGTACTAAGCGCTTGTCTACTTCTTCTGTACCTGGAGCGAGCTTGTCCATTGTCCGCACAATGAGAGGCAGTTCCTTTTGCATCTGGTTGAGGATGTCTAAGCCCCTACGACCACGAACACGCTTCAGGGAGTCTCCAGAATCGGCAATATACTGGAGCTCATCCAGAACGAACCCTGGAACGTACATCGTCCCTCGAACGAATCCGACTCGCGCAACATCGGCAATACGACCATCAATAATGACATTGGTATCCAATACAAAGACAGTGTCTGCCTTAACTGGATTATCATTGTTGCCACCAGTCGCTGAGGAGAGCCCTTGAAACTCTTCCTTCATCGATGAAGTAACGGAAACGCAGAAGTATGTAATGACCGACCCAATAAGAAGGGTTATGGCGAACGCAGCAAGCTTTTGGTTGTTGAGAGCTACAAAAACAGGGATTGCGATCACCGCTGAGAGAACTAGTCCAACGATTAGTCCTCCGCCGATGGCCAGCTTGTCCTTGACAGACATTTGACGAAGAGAATCGCCCTGTTTTTCGAGGCGACCAAATATGGACCGCCCAAGTTCAAAACCGATAATTAGGCCGGATATCAGGAAGACGACTCTGTACACCGGGTAAACCCAGGTATACGAAAGGATTACATCAAAGCGCTGACCTTTGAGGTATCCAAGAAATACTTCAGCCCCTTGAAGGGCAAGTAGCGAAGTAATCGTAGTAAGGAGTGCGGTAAAAAGTAACCGCCAAACCTTGTTGTTCACTGATCAGTTATCCGATTATCGACCAGAACCCCGAACGACGCGCAATCGCGCCTGCGCCCTGCGCATCGCTTCTGCAGCACTATCACGCTGATTGACATCTGTGGACGCCAACAGCTGACGAGCCTTTGCGAGCGCTTCTTCAGCACGGGTTGCATCGATTTCTTCTTCAAACTCGGCAGCATCGGCAAGCACCGTTACGCGCTCGCGGGATACATCAAGGCAACCGCCTGAAATCGCCAAGCGACGAATCTGCTGGTTATCCAGACGAATGACACATTCACCTGAACCAAGCATCGCCAACAACGGAGCATGGCCCTTAAGGACGCCAAGCGAACCATTTACGGTCGCAACCTGAATCGATTCCGCCTCTGCAGAGAGAACGGTACGTTCTGGAGTAACAATGTTAATTGGAAACGATGCTGCCACGTTATAACCCTTGGAAATTAGTGACTGTATGGTACCACGCTGGGCCTATTTGGGATTGGAAACGGATAGTGGAGGAATAGGAATTTCGCTTCCATTGGGTTTGGTACCATCAACTGACAACATAAACGCATCAAGGTCGCATTCACCATCTGCGATAAATTCGATGACATGGTCACCTGGGGTCAACTCTATGTTTCCTCCGCTGAACCACGCAAGTCCATTTGGTCCGTAGGGTGCTCCAACCGACGATGATTGCCCCACCCCTACCCCTGAAAGTGACTTGCCATCAACGCGCATGCGTACTTTCCCTGCAACCGCATAAAAGGTGCTGAATTGCGTTTTTGCGTTTACTCGAAGGGTATACGATGCGATTGCTTCTTGCTTGCCAAGGGGATTGCGGCTGACATGTAGAAGCCGACCACCCGAAGATGCCTGATTACTCACAATCCCATCCCACGTGTGTGTCATTCGCAAGTTTGACATCCCCTCGGCTTCGATATACAGAAACGAAAAAGGCCGAAGCATCTCAATCATTTTCTGATTGGCATCAAGTAGCGTCTGAACGGCAGAGTACATCGCCTGAGGATTCTCGTGGTCAGGACGCCCATCGAACTTGGACAGCTCAAGCTGCATCCGACCAGCATCCGGGATGCTACGTTTTCGCAGCTCAGCCACCAAGCGTTTACTTTCATCAAGGGCATCGGTCATTGCCGCAAATGGAACCGGAAGCGAGTTTCCGAATCCCTTGAGAAGGACCGGTTCATCTCCAACCATCAGCTGGAGACTTCCTTTATTCCGCACTCCAGCACTCTGTGGGAACCAGGATATAGGAGCCTTTTCAAGGGCCTTAGGGAGTTTAATCGTAACAGGAGTCTGACGCTTTGATCCAACGAAATAGTAGGATGATTGCTCACCATCGGAAATCCCGTACGCAATCAATCCATTGGGGTAGCGATACAAACGCATCGGACGCGTATCAGGCAACCACCAAGTTCCGTTTTCAAGTTGTTTCGCCTTCAGGCTAAGTTCCATAGGCAACGGAACAATGCCGGTTCTGTCGGCTGGAGCGATTTGTCCTCCGGACACCCTCTCCGAATTGGTTTCAGGGTAGAAGACGCTGGATGCTCCGGCGGCAGCCCAGTTGGATGGTTGCACTGATTGCGAATCGGCAACGCTAGCATCAACGATGTTCCAAATATGTTTGCCATTCGTCGACTGATCAAGCAGTTTTGGCGCAGCATCAATGACATTTCCAGATGCAACCAATAGCCCAGACAATCCCCTGTGCTCGGACATTACCGAATTTACGCTGACAATTGGGACATTCAAGCCCGCGCGCTGGACCGCTAACGCTGTTCGATTTTGTACATCGCTGGACATTCCATCGACAAAGGTAGCAAGGTCGGTCCAAAACACAGAAGGCTGAGACTCACATCGGATCAGACGACCAGTTCCAATCGGATCGATAAAACCTGCAACTCCACGGCCATCAAAGCTAAGCGGTAACAATCGTGCAAGTGCATCGAAATTATCTACTCGCTCAGTACTATCAAGTCGCCAAGAAATACGTGCACCATCGAGTGTGGCATACTTTTGCTTCAGATAACTTGACCAAGCTGCACGGAATGCATCCGTGGTAGGCACTTTGCGTCGATCTTCAAAGCGTGACAGCACTGGAAGATCAAATGGATCTGTGAAGAAACGCAGGTTTTTTCCGAACCGAAGGCCCCCCAGAGCTAACATCAGCTCATCGCGAAGTGCATCCGTGTCGGAAAAGAGCGTTGCATAACCATCAGAGGTGTCAACTTCCGGAATGAAAATTCCAACGACATTACCTTCAATGGGATTTCTAAGTTGATACTCTACACTGCCTCCGGCGACCGTTTCACGTGCGAAATCCATTATTTCACCAGATTGTAAAGCGGTCACGGACCAGCAGCTTCGCAGCATCGGTAATGAAAGCGTCACAGGCTCCTTACCAAGTGCTGTCGAAAATCTCATGCGGCTTGGATGAATCAGCGCCACAGGCTTCGCATAAGGTGCTCTGGCTTTCAACGAGATGCCGTATCGTATGTTTCTCGCTTCGAGCATATCGATGACTTTTTGAAGTCTTGTGTTTGCAACTACTGTAATGCCACCCTGCGGTAGCTGTAACAAAACTGCACTGTTTCCCTTTTTAGCAACTGCATCGAGGTAGCTCGCATCGTTGGTGAGTGCTTCTTCAGCGGTGTTTACAAGGGACTGTGGCATCCATCTATTTCCCACAATGCTTGTCGGCGTGCCGTCCCAAACCAGCTGCCCACGTTCATTAATAGACCAGGCAACAGACTGGTTTACATTTCCAACCTTGTTGGCTTCAGCTCGTGCAGACACAAGCCCGCCGCCAGTCGGGTTAGAAAATAACCATGTAATAGCAATCAATGACGGTTGTACAAGTTGCCCCAGCATCATGGCTACAATGTACCATCAGATATGAACGCCGCATTTGTGAGGATTGTTGTTGGATACTAGACTGCTGTCAGCTAGACGCTTGATGGTTGAGAGGCAGCGCGGTATTCGTGTGCCCGAAATCGTGGAAGGTAATTGGCTGCAACCTCGTATTGCTTTGACATTTGACGATGGTCCACATGCGGTGATGACAAATCGACTGCTTGATGAGCTCAAACGACTAGGCGTTAAAGCTACTTTTTTCTTAGTTGGAAAGCGGATGCGATTTCATCCAGATATCGTCATTCGAATGCTAGTGGAGGGGCATGAGCTTGGTAATCACACATACCATCATGTTCGCTTACCATGTTTGCCCTCCAGTGAAGTTGTGGCTGAATTCAAGCGCACGGATGCAACGCTGAGGATGATTACCGGTGTCAGTTCTCGTTTGATTCGACCACCTGGTGGTGAGTATTCTCCTGCAATCTCCCGTCGGCTTGCTGCGAATGGCTACGTCAATGTCTTGTGGACATGTAATCCTTCCGATTACAAGCCCGGTCGCTCAGCAAGTGAGATTACACAGCTCATTATCAGAGATATCAATCCAGGAGGGACGATTCTGCTTCATAGCGGACTTCAAACAACGATTGACAGTCTAGATGCAACAGTAAGCATGTTACGAGGTCGTGGCTACACATTTTCAACTGTCAGTGAGTTGATTCGCAATGGTGGGACAACACAACGGGCGGGCCGTGCTCTTCCTAGTAAAACGCGCGTTGATGATGTAAGTGACGATATTGGCGCTTTGTATGGTGACGCAACCGAATTTGAAGACTATGGCAAAAAGCTACGTGATTACAAGCTAGATTTCCCCGGCACTAAGCTACAAAGACTATTGAATCGAACCAGGGTCAAAGATTAAGGAGTTCGCCGCTCACCAGCAACGATAGCTTCCTTAACGGTAGTCGCCGAGCAATACTCCGAAATGACCAAGCGTTCTGCGATTTCCATTACGGCTGGGTAGAGATCACGCCGCACTAAGTCGCGTCCAGCTGCAAGATATGCTGCGCACAAATGACGCTTTGATGACTCCAAGAGGCCTACCGCTAGCCCTTCGACTTCCCCATTGTCCAGCTTGTCGTAAATTTGATGTACGATTTTCGCCACTGCGGTGACATCGGTATCAGAAAATGTTGGAAGAAGTTCATCGGGCGAACCGCCGATAGATTCAGGTGTGGCCATTTGTTGCAGCTCTGCTGCTGCACCGCGCAGCATTGCTTCCGAAGCTAATATCCTCAAGTATCGTCCATAGTCGGACTTACAGACCGCATCGCGATGTTCGCAATTGTCTTCCAGCCATTGTTCGCCATCCCCGGCGACCAATGCTTCTACATAGCTATCCTCAAGTCCAAGGCGTGCTGCTGCCACGCCCATAGCCGCGCTGCGCAGTAATGCAATACCGCCGACGACCGACGATGGAAGGAAATTATGCATGTATATTCGTTCGACTTGCAGGATGTCTGTTCCTGCGCACAAATGTGCAATAGGAATCAATTGGTATTTTCTGACTAGTGCCCCGAGCAGTTATCACAATGACCACACTTCCGTTTTGCCATCGTTTCACCAGAATAAGTCAACAAATACCCATGACGGCAAGTTGCAGTCTTCAAAAATCGCTCCATTTCTCCTTTTCTGAGGAGAAGTTTGTACGAAAAAGCATCCCTACTTTCTTGCTCGGCCGACTTGATTGCCGATCGTAGGGCTTCGTTTCGATGACGACGTTTGTTCATGGTGTCAAACAATACACACCACGAGAGATTTCCATCCCTTCCCGCGCGTCCAACTTGTTGTTGGTAGTCCTCAAGGGTGGATGGAGGCTCCACATGAAAGACATGTCGGACATCTGACTTGTCGATCCCCATGCCAAATGCGATCGTAGCAACCAAAATTTCTGTTTTTCCAGCAATGAAGCGTGCTTGTATATTGCTTCGTATTTCGGTTGGCATTCCGGCATGAAAGCCCTCAGCACGTAATCCCATTTCACATAACCAGTTGGCTGTTCGGTCTACATAGGTTCTGCTGTTCGCATAGATGATTACCGGTCCAATCCGTTTTCTAATCAGTAACAAAAGGTGGTTGTCCCGGTGCTCGGTTGCCTGATGTTCAACAACTGACAAGTGCAGATTTGAGCGATAAATACTGCTTTGAATGACGTTGAACTCCACTGGGAACATGGCTTTAATGTCGCTCAACGTCCCCGGCGATGCAGTCGCTGTCATGGCTTGGATTTGTGGTCGTTCGAGTCGTTCCCACACCTTTGGGAGTTCCAGATAGGCATCACGGAATGTGTTCCCCCACTCCGATGCACAATGTGCTTCATCAAGAACAAACCGAGTGACCATTCCTGCAAGTGGTGTGGCCTTAACAAAGTGAGCTAGCTTTTCGGGGCCAGTGTAGACGAGGCATCGCCGGTCAGTCTCAAGAGCTGTCTGGATAGCTTGCCGCAGAGAATCGTTACCTCCCGAAAGAGTCACGGTTGATGTTTTGAGTCTTGATGGCAAGCCACTCACTTGGTCATCGATGAGTGCAATCAGCGGCGAAACAACAAGTGTGATTCCTTGCGAGAGTACATAAGGAACCTGATAGGTAAGACTCTTTCCACCACCGGTAGCCAAAATTCCAATGGTGTTTTTCCCTGAAAGCACAGATTCAACAACGGGACGCTGGTGTTGACGTAGACCCGGTTTGGAAAAGTAGTTTTGACAAATAAGATCTGGATTATCCATGTATTACCAATCGAAAAAACAAATCCGATTACTACACTTTCCGGCTATATATCCAGATTATTTTGCTAATAGGGCAAATAAAAAAGAGGACTGGATGCCTTATCCAGCCCTCTGATTCATTACGCGTTGAAACTAATCACGCGCCCAGAACATGGCTCCCGGTTTCTCGGATACATTCGCTCTCTTCAAAACATCAAGTGCCTTGTGCAGGCCTTCGCCTGTTGATTGCGTTCCATCTTCGTGCTCAATGGACAGGACATAGTCGTACTCGAAGACACGAATCGTACTGATAAAGTCCTTCCACCATTTTTCATCATGACCATAGCCAACGCTTCGGAATACCCAGCTGCGTCCCTTGATGTCGCCATAGCTCTTGGTGTCAAGGTTGCCATTGCGTGCAGAGTTTTGCGGATCGATCAGTGTGTCCTTGGCATGGCAATGGAACAATGCACCAGCTTCGGCGATTTCGCGAACTGCTACGAGTGGATCGATTCCCTGCCACCAAAGGTGTGATGGATCAAAGTTTGCACCGATGTTTGTTCCAGCCAAGGTACGCAGCTTCAGAAGCGTATCGTTGTTATAGACGATGAAGCCTGGATGCATTTCGATGGCAAAGCGCACACCGTGCTGCGCAAGGAATGCATTTTGTGCCTTCCAGTACTTCTTCGCTACACGCCATTGGTAGTCAAGAATATCGCGGTACTCATCTGGCCAGGCACATGTTACCCAGTTAGGCATTTTGCCACGGGGAGAGTCACCAGGACATCCAGAGAAGCCATTGACGGTTGCCTGTGGCATGATGCCATCCTTGTGCAATTGTTCAGCAAGAAGGACCGCATTTACAAATGCTTCGTGGTGATCAGCAGCAATGGTCTTATCTGGGTGCAGTGGGTTTCCATGAACTGAAATGGCACTGATGATTAGACCACGGGATGCCACAGCATCAACCAGTTTCTTCCGTGCATCGGCATCGGTCACTAGTGCGGCCGGAACACCATACTGATCAAGGTGTGCAGATCCAGGATAAGCCCCACCACCAAGCTCAACAGACTCAATACCAGCACCGGCGATCAAATCCAGAGCTTCTTCAAACGGCTTGTCGTGGAAGAGAGCTGTAAAAATACCAATCTTCATAAGTTATCCTCTGTAGCAGGTCAGTTTGACCCGTGAAACGTAATCTCATTGTACGACTGGAAAGGCGAGATTCCTGCTAGCAAAAAGTAAGTTCTCATAGGAGAAAGACGAATTAAGCTAATGTCCCATCAATCGCCCCGTCAAGATGGACAGATATCTGAGATAAGTGTCCGTAACCTCTCTAAGTACGTGCGACAGCCGTTAGCGCTATCCGGAAATCTGCTGCATCAGATTATGTGAGATTTGGGAAGCACCAGTAAATGTCATATTGGATTTCCCATTCTGCTCATCAACGCATTGAAACGAAAGTGATGCGAGTTGTTTCGGATCGGCCATTGAAAACCTTCCAAACTTCTCAGCTATCTTGATAAGCACATCATCTTCTGCAAAACCAACCCTTGGAATACAGCACCAATGCGCCTGATTGGCAAGGCATTCTGTGACAATTCCGTAGCCTGGCTTAGACACCACGAGGTCAACAGACCTAATCAAGTCAGCATGCTTTACAGTTCCAAATGCAAGCTGAAGTACGTTAGGTGGTAATCCATCTAGAAATTGCCCAACGCGAATGAAAAGTGTGTCGGAAAAGGAGGATGCGTTTCCCCAACCAATATCCGTACCCCAACGTCCTGCATCGATGTAGACAATACGTGCATAAAGGTTGTCTGGGTCGAGGGTGCTACGGATACACATACCAATTTCAGCGACCGGGTCAACGATGACTGTGTTATCCGCCCACGTCATTCCGGTTTGAAATCCCGGGATGTAGGTTCGATCGGCCATCTGATACTGCTTTAGAATTGTTGGAATCAAGTCGGACAGCAGTGGCATCTGGTTATAGATCTCAACCCAGGTGAAGTTAGCAATTAGGGCTGATGGGATGCCAAGCCGGTACGCAAAATCAAGAGGTTCTGGAGCAATGTCAGTCACTATCAAGTCAAATGGATTCCGAGAACAGATCCCAGAGAACCATGTGAAGCGATTCTGACTATCAGCCATAAACGCACGAAATGCATCACTGGTTGCATCTTCAGCGATACTTAGCGTCCCCTGCTGTATACATCCAATGTCCGCTTGATAATGGATATGGTCAACGCTGACATCTCCCCAAAACCAAGTGGGCGTTGTTGAGAACACTGTCACTTCAGCGCAAGAATGGAGCTGCTGCAAAATCGTACGTGTCCGTGCGGCGTGTCCAAATCCATGTGAACTGACAAAATAGGCGATTCTTGGCTGCTTACTCAGCAAGTGCTTCTCCGGTGCCACGTGGATCACTCGACATGATTACGCCTGAGCGTCGGTTCCAAGAACCGGCATGCACATCGCCGAGAGTGCGTAAACTTGTTTCATAGCCGAGTGATGCCAGCTGAGGGCGTACTCCGATCAGACTCCGCTCCAATTGGAGTACTTCAGGTTTCCACTGATGGTGAAAACGGGGTGCCGCGACCGATTCATGGACACCTTTGTCAAAGTAAACAGATTGAAGGATCGTGTGAAGGACTGAATTGATGATTGTTGGCCCGCCGGGTGAACCGGTAGCAATACGAATTTGCCCTTCATTATCGACAACAATGGTAGGCGTCATACTTGATAGAGGCCGTTTTCGAGGCTGGATGGCATTCTTTGCACTCTGAATCAGTCCAAACTGGTTCGGAACACCAACTTTGGCCGTAAAGTCATCCATTTCGTTGTTGAGAATGATCCCCGTACTTTTCGAGATCACCGCAGCGCCATAGCTACCGTTGAGTGTGTACGTCGTAGAAACCACTCCGCCAAATCGGTCAATAACCGTAAAGTGTGTCGTCTGCTCAGATTCATCCTTCAGATTACGTGCCGGTGGCAAATCGTCGGTCCGAACGGCCATCCCGGCTGAGAGGCCACGTTTTAACTTGGCAATGTAGCTACCATCAAGAAGAGACCTAACCGGGACATCAACAAAATCAGCATCCCCAAGGTATTCAGATCTATCGCGAAACGCACGGCGCATTGCCTGTGCAACGATGTGTATGTATGTTGGCGAATATGCATCAGGGAGCGGGTCGCATGCTTGCAACATCCCCAGCATCTGAAGCAGAGCAATTCCACCACTGCTTGGCGGTGGCATTGTAAGGACATCGTGGTGCATAAAGCGTCCCACAAGAGGCTTTCGTCGTATGGCTCTATACGCAGCGAGGTCGGTAGTCGACAGGACTCCACCGTTTTGCTGAATATCCGAAGCCAGAAGCCGTGCTGTTACTCCAGCATAAAAGTCCGTTGCTCCACGATCACGAATCCGAGTAAGTGTTTCGGCAAGTTTAGGTTGCCGAATTGTTGTTCCATGCTTCTTTGGAAGCCAACCTAGCGGTGTCTTATCTAAAAACACATCTTGAAATGTCGCATCTCGTTCGATTCTTTCAGCAGATAGGGACAGGCTTTTACGGAGCGAATTGGGCATCGGAAAGCCACTCGATGCCAGCTGAACAGCTGGGTCCACAAGCTGGCCCCATGAAATGCGGCCGCTCCCATACCGCCGCCATGCTTCCTCAAAGCCAGCTACGCTGCCGGGGACTCCACAAGCACGATAGCCATCAACGGAACCACCATCGCCAAGCAGTACATTGCCATTCCCGTCCAGATACATATTCGATGTCGATAAGCCCGGAGCCATTTCCCGAAAATCAATCGCCACATTATGTCCACTAGGGTGGCGATAAAGTAGAAAGCCTCCTCCACCAATATTGCCGGCGCTAGGAAACGTGACTGCAAGTGCGAACCCAATAGCCACGGCGGCATCGACAGCATTCCCACCCAGCTTGAGAACGGAGATTCCCACTTGGCTTGCCAATGATTCAGGGGATGCAACGCCACCGAGATATCCAACTGCTGTTGTGCTCATAACGCCATTCCTTGGGCACCCGCCGATGCGGAGGTAGCCAATATGGACAGTCGATCGCCGTAGTCAGACTTGAGTTTTGTGACAATGGAGTCCACCGTGGTGGGGTTAATAACAGCGACAACACTGCCTCCCCAGCCACCGCCGGAAAGCTTTACGCCGTACACACCATCGGTGTGCTCCAGAATTGCTTGTACGTTATCGATTTCGGAACATGTGTTCTCGAATAGCAAACGACAGCTGGCATGGCTGGCATTTAGTTGTGCACCAAACCCAACAATGTCTCCACTTTCGAGACAGCTGGTCCCGAGCTGTACCCGACCATTTTCATCCCAGACATGACGTGCTCGATTTTGAGCAGGTTGCTCGACGCTTTCAATTCCATCGCTGTATTCGATTAGCGAAATATCCCGCAACAGCGATGTTCTGCCACCTGAAAGCTGTAATGCGGCAGCTTCACACTCTTTACGTCGAGATGCGTATCCACCGCCATCTGCGAGTGCATGTTTGATGTTGGTGTTTACGATCAGTATTCCCAGTTGGTCAGCATGCAAAGGAACACGTTTCCAATCAAATGTCTTACAGTCGAGGAATAGTGCCATACCACTTTCTCCGCACGCACTGGAAAATTGGTCTAAAAGTCCTACTGGAGCTCCAACCCAAGGTCCATTTTCAACAGCACGGCACGCAACCGCGATTTCCATCGGTGAAATGGATTTCCCGAGGGCTGTAAGGACCGCACTTGCAGTTGCGACAAGCACGGCAGCAGATGAGCTGATACCGCTGCCATCCGGAACATCACTGGCGATCGCTACATCCCATGCCGCACCGGGAGGAGAAAAATAATCAAGTACTCCGGCAACGTAACCACACCATTGGGTCTCAGCGGTCAATTGCGCGGGACCGGCGGAAAGATTTATATGGGCCGTTTGATGTCCGGGGAGCTCAGTGATGATCCGTGTCATGCCACCTGAGACTCGCCGTAACGACACTCCCGTTCTGATATCGACCGCTGCAGTAAGGACAAAACCGCCGTTGTAGTCGGTGTGATTTCCAAGCAATTCAACACGGCCAGGTGCTGAACCGGCGTACTCAGGGGCTGCATCGAATGCACTCAAAAAAAGCTGTGTTGCACGGAGCGTTACGTCAATACCCATACGAATATCATAGCCCAATGCGCTATCTGGCGTTTGTAATTCCCGATGCGTGCGCACGTTGCCGTGTAGAATTGGGGCATGTCAAATTCTGTGCATGTAATCGGTGCTGGTCTAGCTGGTTCTGAGGCTGCTTGGCAGCTTGCCCAATGTGGAAGGCGCGTTATTCTGCATGAAATGCGTCCAGTACGTAACACGCCAGTGCACCGCTCAAACTTTGCTGCAGAGATCGTCTGTTCAAACTCGTTTAAGAGTAATCACCTGTCCAATGCAAGCGGTGTGCTGAAGGAAGAAATGCGGCAGCTGGATTCCCTGATTGTCCGGTGTGCAGACGCTACTTCGGTGCCCGCAGGTGAAGCTCTCGCCGTTGATCGCGATCTCTTCAGCGCTATGGTCACCGCTGAGCTCGAGAGACATCCAAATATCGACTTCCGCCGCGAAGAAGTTACAGAGTTGCCCGATGGTGATGTCATTATCGCGTCCGGCCCACTGACATCCGATAGCCTGGCGGAAGCCATTGGAAAACTAACTGGTCGTTACGATTTGTACTTCTATGATGCCGTCGCTCCTGTCATCGATGCATCAAGCATTGATATGTCAAAGGTCTTCCGAGCAAGTCGTCGTGGCAAAGGGCTTGAGCCTGATATGTCAGACGATGCGGCTTACCTTAACTGCCCAATGGAGAAGGATGAATATCTGGCGTTGGTGGATGCCATTAATACCGCCGAGCTTGCCCCAGTCCATGACTTTGAAGACATTAAGTTTTTTGAGGCATGTCTCCCTGTCGAGGAGCTTGCCCGGCGCGGTCCAAAAACGTTGGCATTCGGTCCATTGAAACCGATTGGCTTGACTGATCCCCACACTGGGCGCAGACCATATGCAGTTATACAGCTCCGTCAGGAAAACAAGTCCGGTTCCCTCTTCAACATGGTTGGCTTTCAAACTAGGATGAAATGGGGCGAACAGGCACGCATTTTCCGGATGATTCCCGGACTTGAAAAGGCTGAATTCGTTAGATTCGGTGTGATGCATCGTAATACTTACATTCATTCACCTACTCTCCTAACGCGTAACCTCGCATTGCGCTCCGACCCCAGAATTCGTTTTGCAGGTCAGATAACCGGTGTTGAAGGCTACTTGGAAAGCGCAGCAACGGGCCTAATGGCGGGCTTATCGGCATCGATTCCAACCCTTGATTTCCACAGGCATTCTGTCCTTGGATCTCTTGCGAGCTACGTAAGTGAATATGATGGTCCATCTTATGCTCCGATGAATGCGAGCTGGGGAATCGTGGATCAGCTCGATGGTGAACGCGTTCGGGATAAAAAGGAACGCGGACGGCTGCTTGGACATAGGGCACTCGAAGCACACGCAGTCTTAGTCAATGAAGTAAATGCGTTTCGTACTGAGCCAGTCGTCTGATGCGTCTCGAAGCGCGTGATCGGCAGCCTCCAAAGCAAAAGACGTCCATATCACTTGCAGTCTTTCTGCTTATGATCGTGATGATCTCCTTGGCAGGCTATAAGGGCATATCGCTTATCACACAGTTCCTCGAGGTTGCTCCGAAGCATATAAAGTCAAGTCCAGATCGTGATGCAGTGCCAGTCACAATCGAATCCGATGAAGGAAAGAAAGCGCATTGACCCTAGATGATGCCATCGCATTTGTTGAGCGTGCCTCCGGTGGCGCTGTAGATAAAGTCAGCCGTGAACGGTTCCGACTAGCGCTAGAATCCCTCGGTCATCCACACACAAAGATTCCAACGTTTCACGTCGCTGGCACAAACGGTAAGGGTGCTGTCTCGATGATGCTCACCAATGGAGTTTTGGCTGCTGGGCACACGGTTGGCACTTATATGTCGCCTTTTGTGTACGATGTCCGTGAGCGCTGGCTCATTAATGGTGCCCCAGTTGCTGAGGGAGACTTTATTGATGCGACATCAAAGGTCATGGAAACAGTGCTGGATGTCGAACAAGGAACACCAAGCGTTTCAACCTTCGAAATTAAGACATTGGTTGCATTTGTCCTTTTCGAATTGCTTGGACTTGACTACATCGTTTTGGAAGTTGGCATCGGTGGACTCCTAGATGCCACAAATGTCATACCCGCCCCAATCGCAGCCGTTATCACAAGTATCGGGTTTGACCATGTTGACCTCTTGGGACCAACCATTGAAGACATTGCTTTTCAAAAAGCTGGCATCATCAAACACGGAACAGGCATTGTCGTATGCGGCGATGCAAACCCCAATGTACGTGCTGTCGTCAATCAGGTTGCGACAACAAACGATACATATTTGGTTTTTCCAGCGCCAGTTGAGACTGCGGAAATGGCACTACCTGGTGCACACCAGCGGATGAACGCTGCGGTCGCACTGGTTGCGTTAGAACATCGTTTTGGCAGGCTACAAGATGTCGTCATTAGGGCGGTACATGGCACAACACTGCCTGGTAGATTTGAAACCAAGGTTGTGGATGGACGAACAGTCATATTCGATGGTGCCCACAATCAGGCTGCCGCAAAGGGACTTGCATCGGCGATAAAGGAACGGTGCAATGCCGGACATGTAACCCTTGTGGTTGCGCACTCTGGAAATCATGACTCGGCTGGATTTGGGTCGGAACTTCTCGATGTTACAGAGAACATCGTCGTAACGTGCACACCGTTCCGCCCTCAAGCACCGGATGCAACAGCAGCGTTCTATAACGCAATGAATAAGCGTGTCAGCATCATCAATGATCCACTAGCTGCTATGAAGCATGCAGTGGAGATGACTGACATCGGTTCATCTGTTGTTGTATGTGGGTCGTTTTATCTCGCGAGTAGTTTTCAAAAGCTGGATTAGACTACATCGTTACCCTTTCACTGACTAATCTTCAAGTTTGATTGCAAACCATCAGGCAAACGGGTATACGTTTTTGTTCACATGACAATCTCCCGGCTTCTCCCTTCGACATCTACGTGGTGCAAACCCGAGCTCGCTTCTCTACCTTCGACCATCGATGGACTAACGCCCATGGCGCGTTCCTTCGTTATCGCCAGACTCATCTTGGAACAACCCGACCGGATGATCTTCGTGGTTTCTCCAACAAGGCAGACTGCCACCGAGCTAATGGAGCGATTACAAGGCTGGCTTGGGAGCGATGTTCCGGCATTATTGTTACCTTCCGATGTCCATTTACTTCAGGATGACCAAGAAGCAGCGCGGGCTATTGGTCCTGTTGGCGCACGTGTACTTGCATTGCAGCAACTTGTAAGCGCTACTCCCCCACGGTTGGTAGTTACGTATGGGCAAGCCCTTCAAACACGCCTGCCTCCTCCAAATGTACTTACAGCAAGAGTCCTAAACCTTCGCGTCGGCCAAACAATGGCCCCAGATACGATTGCAGCCCGACTGAATGCATATGGCTACATTCGTGAAGAACAGGTTTTAGTTCCCGGGACGTATGCACGACGCGGTGATCTGCTTGATGTGTTTCCATCAGATGCCGAAAAGCCTTACAGGATTGATTTCTTTGGTGATGACATTGAAAACATCCGAACCTTTGACATCGAATCACAGCGCTCAGATGGCCGTGCAGAGACGATAACGCTTGTTCCGGGGCGAGTAGTCGCGTACTCGCGTGCAGTCATGGAACCGGCTGCAGCGGAGCTCGAAGCATCGCTGACAGCTCGCTTAGCTACACTCACAGAGCTCGGCGTTGAAGATGAAGTAAAGGATCGACTCCGGGATGCTGTAGAGGCAGAGACGATCAAAATACGATCCGCTCAGTACTTTGCTGGGATGGAGCGGCACGTCCAACTTTTGCATCCAGAATCCGTAACGGTCGACAGCTATCTACCTGCGGGTACGTTGGTGGTTTTCGATGAGCCTGCGTCGACTTGGAATACAACCAATCGTGAAACCGACACCCTGGTTACGCATTTAGGCTTTAGAGCTGATCGCGGCGAGATTCTCCCAGTCTCTGAATCCTTGTTGGTTTCGCTTGACACAGTCTTTGCCAATCTGAGCAGATTCCCGCATCTGACAGCTTGCCAAATGCTTCGCGATGTCCCTGGCCTAGAGCGTGGTCCCGTCATTACAGGACATTCTGACCCTGTAGAAGCATTCCGTGGACGTAGTCAACCCTTTATTGATGCCGTGGGGACATGGTGCCGAAATGGGATTACGGTTGTCGCAATCAGTGCCCAAGCGCCGCGTATTCGTGGAATTCTGCAGCATAACAAGCTTCCAGAGGCTGAAGAACCGACGCCTGGAAAGATCTGCCTAATCAATGGTGTGATCAATGGTGGATTCCGAATACAGGATCCAGCGACGATTGTTCTCAGTGATCTTGAGGTTTTTCATCCTGCTGATGTTAGGAAAAAGAACAAGGCTCGGCCTGAGTTCAAGGATGGCATGCGACTAACAAGTCTGCTTGACCTCGAGCCAGGCGACTATGTCGTGCACATCAACCACGGAATCGGCCGCTATCGTGGCCTTTCTAAGATTCCGGTCCAAGGTACGGAACGTGAATTTTTGCTCGTTCAATACGATGGCAACGACAAGCTTTATGTTCCAACGGATCAGATTGACCGACTCCAAAAGTACATTGGAAGCGAAGGCAATGCCCCTTCTGTACATAAACTTGGAGGTACTGAGTGGCTCAAGGCAACAGCGAAGGCACAGCGACAGGCGAAGGAAATCGCTGGAGACCTAGTCAAGCTATACGCTGCCCGACAAGCCAGCGAGCGGCCTATATACTCGGATGAAAATCCATGGCTCCGGGAAATGGAAGATGCATTCCCCTATGTCGAAACGGATGATCAGCTGCGTGCGGTGGAGGACATTATCCAGGACCTTCAGGCTCCAAAGCCGATGGACCGCTTAATTTGTGGAGATGTCGGCTTTGGCAAAACGGAAGTTGCGATGCGGGCGGCTTTTAAAGTTGCTACCGAAGGTCGGCAAGTTGCCGTTCTGTGCCCAACAACCGTTTTGGCTGCACAGCACTTTCAGACATTTAGTAAGCGTCTTGGTGCATTCCCAATATGCATCGATATGGTCTCTCGTTTTCGTTCATCTAAGGAACAAAACAAAACGATTGAAGCAGCCAAGCTTGGCGTAGCTGACATCGTTATCGGCACGCATCGCCTGCTCTCAAAAGATGTCTCATTCAAGAATCTGGGATTAGTGATCGTCGATGAAGAGCAACGCTTCGGTGTAATCCACAAGGAGCGGCTAAAGCAGCTACGTAACCAAGTGGATGTCATTACTCTGTCTGCCACCCCGATTCCGAGAACTTTGCATATGGCGCTTACCGGCATCCGGGACATGAGTGTCATCAATCAGCCACCAGAGGGACGTATACCGGTCAAGACCTATGTCAAATCTCATGACGATGGACTGATTAGAGAAGCAATCATGCGTGAGGTGGATCGAGGCGGCCAGGTCTACTACCTCCACAACAGAGTTAACTCCATCGATCAGGTAGCGTTTCACTTGAGCCGTAATGTTGTGCCAGGAATTCGTGTCCGCGTGGCCCACGGTCAAATGACCGAAGATGCTCTCGAAGATGTCATGGTGGATTTTTACAACAAGGAATTCGATGTCCTCGTATGTACAACCATTGTCGAGAGCGGGCTCGATATTCCAAACGTCAACACAATTATTGTGGACAATGCAGACCGATTTGGCCTTGCACAGCTTTATCAGCTCCGTGGTCGCGTTGGGCGCTCACGTCAACAGGCATATGCCTACTTGCTAACGCCGCGCTCTAAAGTGGTTCGTGATGTTGCAGAGCAACGCCTCGATGCTCTTCGGGAGTTCTCAGATTTGGGCTCAGGTTACAAGATTGCTTTACGCGATCTTGAGCTTCGAGGGGCTGGAAATCTCCTAGGAAGTGAGCAGCACGGGATGGTAGCCGCGGTCGGATTCGATCTCTACTGTCAGCTACTTGAGAATGCAATCCATGAGGCTAAGGGAGAACCGACCGAAGAGTTAACCTTCAACATGCCATCGGTTGATCTCCCAGTCGTTGCCACGATTCCCGAAAAGTACATCAAGGCTGAGCCACAGCGCATTCTTATGTATAAAAAGCTGGCTGCTTGTCGTACACGTCTTGATGTCGCACACGTTCAGGAAGAGTTTGAAGACCGCTACGGCGATCCGCCGCCTCCTGTCTGGAATGCACTTGCTTTGTTACGTCTTCGCATGCGGTGTGCCGAATGCGGCATTACGTCCATTGGTACAGAAGGCCGAATCATAAACATCTTGCTTGACAAAGAGCAACCGTTGCCACCGTGGACACTTCGCCCACTAAATGCAGCCTATCGGTCAAAACATGTCACGTTCGAGAACATCCGTGTTCAAGTCCCTGTTGATTCTGCAAAGATACTGCCAAGCGTTGAAGAAATGATCGAAGTCATCGTCAATGCACGTAATCAGCCTGCGCCAGTGAGGACAGAAACGAGACGTCCACCCGTGCGTCGGCTCTAATTACAGATGCAGGAGTAGTTTTTGGATGTCATCGAGGGTTTGATAGGCATGCGGGCTGATGCGAATCGCACCACCGCGGATTGCTACATCAATGCCAACACTGTCTAGCCGCGCAGCGGTTCTGATGACCGATTTGGGAGGCACTGCGCAGACAAGACCCGTCTCTTGGATTGCGCAGCGTACGTTCCACTCTCGCTTTTGAAGCTCAAGTGAGAGCATACTGCTAAGCCTGACTACCTGTTCGCCAATCAAGGAGATGCCTTGGTCGGTGAGTTCTTTCAGTGCCGCCTGACACCCGATAATTGTCAGGAACGACGGATTCCCTTCTTCGACAATGGAGGCATTCGTCTTGATGTCGCCAGGTCGGAGATTGTCAAGGTCTAAACTATTAGTGACGGAATTCCATCCGATGTTGGTCGGTTGTAGCTGTCGTATCATGTCCGGTGATGCGGCGATGTAACCAAGCCCACTCGGACACGTCAGCCACTTATGGCTTCCTCCGATGATGTACTCGACATCGGATGCAATGAAGTCTACCGGAATGGATCCGACGCCTTGGATAGTGTCACAAATGACAATAATCCCTCGCTTTTTTGCTTCGCAAACAATCTTGTCAATGTCGACTTTTATTCCAGTACACCAGTGAACCCACGACACGATGACAACCTTGGTGCGTTCTGTAAAAGCATTAATGTAGTCATCCGCATCAATCGTGACTCCCTCCGACTGGATTCTCACCAACTGCAGACCGTGACTTTCTAAGGGTATCCAAGGGTAAACGATGCCGGGAAATTCATCGGATGCGACCACCACTTCTGAACCTTTTGGAAGGCGAAGCCCATTCGCGATGATACTCATCGCATGGCTGGTATTACGAGTTAGTCCGATGTATTCGCTCGGTACACCAATCAACGAAGCAAGCATTTCGCGGACATTAGAGACCGTATTAAACATAGAAATATATTGTTGCAGAGGGCCATCCTGGTGCTGTGACAGCAGGGCCGTTTGTATCGCATCTGCAACGGTCAGGCTCATCGGAGACACGCCAGCATGATTCAAGTGGAGGCGATTTGTAACCTGTAACCGGTCACGCCACTCTGTAAGTCTATTACTCATCGTTGTATTACAGCTCGAGGTTCATCTTCCGATGTGGGATGTTACAGTCATCGAACTCCGGACCATATGCGACAAATCCGAGGCGCTCGTAAAACGGTATTGCGTGTGTTTGGGACTCGAGATAAGCCTGTTCATAGCCCAAGCTCTTTGCGTAGAGAATCGCAGTCCGCATCACAATTGCTCCTACACCCGACTTACGGGCTTTCTGGGCAACCGCCACGCGGCCAATCTTCGCTACGCTTGGTGCCTTGGTTAGAATACGTGCGCATCCAATAACGACTCCGTCAACAACGGCGCAAACATGCAGGGCTGCAGGATCGTTTGCATCCGGCTCATCCTCGAGTGGACAAAGCTGCTCAACGACAAAGACATCGCGGCGGAGCCGTATGAGCGATGCAAGCAACGGATCTAATTCCCAAGTTTCTTTCCACTTGACAATGTGTAGATTCATGGCCGGCTATGTGCTCCGCGAAGAACGATGTTTTCAAGGGTTCGTGAAACTAGCTTTGTTCCGATGAAGTCACGTGTAGTCAGTGGGTTCACTAGGATAGTCTTTACTCCAGCCCGAGCACCTGCCCGGATATCGGTGAAGAGCTGATCGCCAACCATTGCGGCACTTTCCGGACGGATGCCCATTTGTGCAAGGCCCGCCAGAAGTCCCCGCGTCCCAGGCTTTCCAGCATTGCCATCGTAGAAATGAATACCAAACTCACCAGCAATGGAACGTAGACGATTGAAGTTATATGTATTGGATGTAATGCAAAGATGAATGCCATCCTTGCGGAGCGAAGCTACATGGTCAGCAATGTCGTTAGGGATGTCCATCGCGTGCCAGCCAACGAGGGTGTTATCCAAGTCGACGAGCAATCCAGTCAAGCCATGCGTCTGTAGAAAGGTCTGGTCGACTTCTGTAAAACGACGAAACTTGAAGTCAGGATAAACAATCATGGTTTTGGACGGTACTTTCGGATTGCGGTTAGGTGGTCTTTGTAAGTCGTTGTGAATACATGATTCCGTCGATCCAGCCCAAGGACATAAAAGAAATATGGCGTAGACGCAGGGTTCGCGGCCGCGATGATTGCTTTTCGTCCAGGGTTAGCGATTGGTCCCGGTGGCAGCCCTCGTTTCCGGTACGTGTTATACGGACTATCAACCCTCAGATGGCTAAACATTACGCGGTTTACATGTTTCCCAAGAGCGTATTGGACTGTGGCATCGATTTCCAGTCGCATCCCCTTTCGGAGTCGATTCTCGATCACAGATGCTACCAATGGCCTATCACGATCGGTGACGGCTTCACGTTCAATCATCGATGCAATGGTTAAGAGTCGATGCCGCTTAACGGGATCGCGATTGACTTTCAACTCTGAGAGGACTTTGGATTGACGTGTATGCATCAGTTCAATGATGGCATTGACATCAAATCCCAGAGGTATAGAGTACGTATCTGGATAGAGATAACCTTCTAATGATGAACCAGCAGGGAGTCCATCGACAAAGTCACTTGCGTGCTCTTCCACAGGGATGAGGAAATCTTCTTCTGCGGAAATGAGACCTAGCCTCACGAGCCGTTTAGCAATGAGTGCTAGCGTGAATCCTTCAGGTATCGTAACGCGGATGCGTTCAAAATCTCCTTTTGTGAGTCTCTCGTGAATTCTGAGGGGGCGCTCTGATGTGCGAAAACGGTATGTTCCCGGTTGGTATTTTCCTCGCCTTGCCACGAGTCGTTCATAGAGTAGCGCGCTACGGATCAGGCCACGGGATTGGAGTTGCGTGGCTAGTTTGTGCCGAGAATCACCGGCATTGACGCGAATTTGTATCCATACGCCATTCGATGAGGTCATCGGTGTCATCGCAGCCCAGCTGATGCAAATGCCAATGGCAATCACCAACAATACTAGACTCGCGAGGATACGTTTTATTCCGCGGAATTTTGACTTTCGGTAGCTTTGCGCCATGCATCAATAATATGGCATGCCGCTGTCGCATCACGTAGTTTCGTCACCCGCTCTGACGAGAAACCACGGGAAAAGAGGTCTTCATCGGCAAAGGCGGATGAAAATGACTCATCTACGGTGTAAACAGGAATTGGACTTACCTTGATCAATGCCCGTGTAAACTCACCGGCAAGATTGGCCATTTTTCCAGTTGAACCATCCTTGAGGAGTGGCAGGCCGATAACAAATGCGGTTGCCCTATGGTTTCCAGCGATACGAATCAGTTCCGAGATATCGTGACCCTGACGTTTACTGCGGTGGATGGTTGTGATTGGAGAAGCTGGGAGTAGATTTGTCGTACTGAGGGCCACTCCGATACGTTTTGTCCCAAAGTCTATGCCGACAATAATTTCATCCATTTGCCTGGTGTACCTCAGGAATCATCGCAAGTGCCGGTAGCAGCGCCATCAGGGCTGTAACCACCCCGGAATCGTTAAAAACTAAACTTAGCATCACGGCCAGGATGAGGTAGCGAACACCACTTTGACTTGGTTGCCGGGCGATGAACATTCTCCTGCCCACCCATACAAGACCGATCACAGCGGCTGTAGCAATCAGAGTTGCAGGTCGCACTGCAATTTCAAGGTTCATCAGCAGCTTTCGCACGATGATGTCGAAGAGTTGAACGATACCAGATTGCTTACTGGATGCTGATGCTAAGGCCGCACCACCATGAGACATATGTGGTGAGAAGACCATGTCCAGAACGGCAGCGGCAAAGGCAGTGATGATTCCAATAATGATTGATGCTAGGAGTACTGTTGGTTTTGGTAGTTTAGCGAACCATGGAAGTCTCGGAAGACTATCTGCGGCGATAAGTGCTGCAAATGTTACGACTGCGCCAAAGTCCGCGCCAAGGCTAGCATTTCCAAAAAACAAAACGCACCCAATACAGGTATACACGCGGTACCGCTTTGGAACACAAACAGCAAGTGTTCCGGTGATAATGCCAAGGAGCTCGTTACCGACGCCGTAGAAGCGTATTCCAGATGAAAAGTATCCCTGAAGTGGTGAGAAGTCACCAATCCGTAAGCCTGAGAGTTGGTCGAGAAAAACGAATAGTGTCGTGAATGCCAGCGTTAGGCGCACGGGTACAAACGCAGCCAGAATCCACGGAATGACCAACATGGGAATGACTAGCCCAGGCATTCCGCCGGCATACAGGGCTAGCGGGCAACCGGCGGCGGCGCGTGCGGCGAGCAGCCCCCATTTGTTTCCACGCTGCCACAAACCGAGGGCTAGAAGCAATCCAGCAAGTGTCCCACTGCAAGTAAGTTTTAGTACGAGATTTTCCTCGGCAGCGTAAACATTGCTTGCAAACGTCACTGCCGAAGTCTGATGACTTAGAGATTGACCATCCGCCGAAATGTTCTCAACGCCTCGGCTCAGCTCATCGAGTGTTACAAAGTTACTTCTACGCGTTGCAGTTGAGTAAACGCTACTTATTGCATCGTGCGTGAACGCATAGAAGCGTCGATTTTTGTCCTCCCGATTAACAATCCAATATGGAGGACTTAATGGCCAGTCCGTTGCGCATGGAGGAAAGTCCTTTCCTTGCCGATGTACCCAAATGACATGGCCATTTGCCGCCGAAGCAGCTGACATGACTTCCGATGCGTTGTTTGTGTAAAGACATGGAAGTGGTTCGGAGACGTCTTGTGCAACGACACCACTCCCAAACATCACAAGTACGAGGCAAATGATGGCTCGTACTCTTGACATTATGATCCTAATGTAGCGGCGACGGTTGCTCTCACGGCAGCGATAGCATCGTGAATCTTAGTTGCATCTTTGCCACCAGCGCTTGCGAAGTCTGGCCTTCCACCGCCCCCACCACCCATAATTTGAGCAGCTTGTTTGGCAAGATTACCGCAGTGAACACCCGCAGCAACAGCAGTCTTGGTCGCCTTGACGACGATGTTGACCTTGTCACCAATCGGTGCAACGAGCATCACGATTCCGTTGTCCGTCCGACCTATAAGTTCGTCGACAAGATTTCCGAGAGATGCAGCATCCGGAGCATCCACTGCCTGGATAATGAC
>JAURHZ010000049.1 GCA_030833025.1 Armatimonadota bacterium | reverse complement strand
CAAGGAAATCGAGCGGGATGTCGTTGCATGGACTGTCTCCAGTGGTCGAAAGACGGAGACATCTATCGTTCCACAGCAGTCAGGATCGTGGACCCTCGTCGCAACAGTAACAGACTCCAAAGGGCGCACCAACCGCACCGAACGTACCTTCTGGGTATCTGGAGAAGACAAGCTGGTTCAGAGTCAAAAGCAGCTGAGTCAGGATGAGGTTCTGCTGATTCCAGCCAAGCCTGAGGTGGTTATTGGCGAGACCGCAGATGTTCTGATTCAAGCACCCTATGGGCCAACGGAAGTGCTCATTCAGGTTAGCGGACGGAACACAATGTTGACGCAGCGGATGACGCTACGCCGTGGTGGCACGGTGATAAAGCTTCCAGTGACCGAAGAATGGCTTCCAAATGTAACATTGCAAGTCCACGGGGTTGGCAGCAAGGCACGTGCCGGCGCCGCCAAGGGACTGTTACAACCTGCGTTTGCGCAGGGAAGCATCCCAATCAAGGTCAGCAAGGCTGGCAAAAAGCTTGCGGTGACTCTGAACCCAGAACCCGCAGCGATCGAGCCAGGCGGTTCGACCAAGATTGGCGTGACGGTGCGTGACAGCGCAGGGATGCCAGTTTCAGGCGCGGATGTCAGCATCGTTGTCGTTGATGACTCCATCCTGAGTCTTGCCGGCTGGGCGCTTGGAGACCCGCTGACTGCATTCTATCCAGAGCGCTATGCCGGCGTTCAGTCCACTGTGTTACGTGCATGGATGAAACTTGAAGATCCAAAGCTTGTTTTAGAGCAAGATAAGGCAAAGTTCGATAATCAAGCGATTTTTGGTGGAATGCCGGGCGGTCGCGGGCGTATTCCGGCTAAGAGTGCGGCTATGGTGATGGATGCACCTACGGTATCCAGCGCAGCTCCAGCGAGCCGCTTCAGTCTTGGCGCCGAGTTCAAAAAATCTATCGCTGCTGAAGAAGCCCCAGTTGTCATCCGTGAGCGGACGAACCTAGATCCACTTGCCGTCTTCAGCACCGATAATCAGACTGATGCTGCTGGGCGCACATCCGTTCCAGTCACAGTCCCAGACAACCTAACCCGCTACCGGATAGCCGCAGTCGCGGCAACCGTTGACAAGTTTGGCACCAGTGAGTCGCAGCTGCTCGCGCGTTTGCCTCTTATGGCACGCTTGTCTGCGCCGCGGTTCCTCAATATGGGTGACCAGTTTGAGCTACCGGTTGTTGTGCAGAACCAGACGGAACAGCCGATGACGGTCGATGTAGCGGTTCGCGGTGCAAATGTGACATTTATGAAGGGGCGTGGCCGCCGTGTCACAATCCCGGCCGGGGACAGGGTTGAAGTTCGCTTCCCAGCAGAGTCTGTAAAACCAGGAACGGCACGGTTCCAGGTAGCGGTGCTTTCGGGTCGCTATGCGGATGCCCAATCTGTCGCCATCCCTGTCTACACGCCGGCTAGCGGTGAGTCGTTTGCAACGTATGGTGTTGTAGATTCCGGTGCGACGGCGCAAGCTGTTCAGCTTCCCAAAAATGTCCGTCTTGACCAAGGTGGCCTTGATATCACGACGACTAGTACGGCACTGAGTGAGCTTACGGATGCAGCGATTTACCTCCATGAGTATCCATTTGGATGCGCTGAGCAAATCGCGAGTCGTGTGATCAGCACGGTTTCGCTCCGCGATATTCTGGTGGCTTTCAATGCGCCAAATATGCCATCGGATGCGGCTATGAATGCAGCCCTCGAGGCTGACATTAAGCGCATTGCCGAGCTTCAAAACCCCAGTGGCGGCTTTGGCTTCTGGACGCGCGGTGAGCGCGAGTGGCCATATCTTGGTGTGCACGTTGCGCATGCGCTGGTACGTGCGAAGGCAAAGGGAGTCAAAGTCCCGGATGCCACGCTCAAGCTCAGCCTTGCGTACTGTGCGGGGATTGATAATCATATTCCTGCGGAGTATGGCATTCAGGCGAAGCGGATGATTCGGGCGTATGCGCTCTACGTTCAATCACTTTCCGGCGTGGATGTTACTGCAGAGGCGACCCGTTTGTTGACTGCGGCACCGCTTGGTGAGCTCGGTCCAGAGACCGTGGGCTGGTTGGTCAGCGCATCGGCGGGTGGCAAGGGAGCGGATACGGGGAAGGCCCGCGCCGCAGCCATCGCGTGGTTTGACCGATCAGTAACACAAACTGCCGGAGCAGCACACTTTGCATTCAGCTACGGCGACAACGATTGGTTTGTGCTTGCAAGTGACCGCCGCGCGGATGCCATTGTCCTCGATGCCATCATGGCCGTTCAGCCTACGAATGACCTGATTCCAAAGCTGGTTCGTGGTTTGCTGGATGGTCGCCGAAACGGCATTTGGGGAAACACACAGGAGAATGTTTGGAGTCTGCTGGCGTGTGACCGCTACTTCCGCACATTTGAAAATGTCACGCCTGACTTTGTAGCAAGGGTCTGGCTTGGAGACACCTATGCTGGCAGCTCGGCGTTCAAAGGCCGAAGTACGCAGCGTCAGCTGATTACGGTTCCGATGCAGGACATCGCCAAGATCATAGGGAAGCCCGGCGAAACCAAGCCACTGATTCTCGGGCATTCTGGACCGGATAGTCCAAAGGGTGCTGGCCGGATGTATTACCGCCTCGGGCTGCGGGTCGTCCCGCAAAACCTCCAGCTCCCAGCGAGCGACCAGGGCTTCCGAGTTGAGCGGGCTTATGCGGGAATCGATGACTCTAAGGATGTCATAAAGACATCCGATGGCAGCTGGAAAATCAAGGCGGGTGCACGTGTGCGCGTTACGGTGACCGTTGTTGCCACAACCCGCCGGTACCACGTTGCGGTCACCGACCCACTTCCTGCTGGGCTTGAGCCTGAGTTTACACAGACATCCAACATCATCTATCCGCCGGGCGGTTGGTGGCGTGGATGGTGGAGTGGCTGGGAGCATACCAACTTGCGGGATGACCGCGGGGAGGCATTTACAAGTCTGCTGTGGGAAGGCGTTCACACATTCACGTACACCACACGGGCGACGACTCCGGGCACATTTGTAGTGCCTCCTGCTAAGGCTGAGGAAATGTATGCTCCGGAAACCTTTGGCCGATCTGCCGGTATCAAGGTGCAAATCGTGGAGTAGACGCGGTAATTAGAGGCATGAACTGGCAAATATGGGTTGCTGCAATCTCTATCTTGCCGGTTCTTGCCATCGGGTTTCTGGTGGCCGAACTCCTTATGCGGATGCACCCACGCAGGGGCAAGCGTCCCGACTTACACAATGCTGAGCTGGCGCGTGTGTTTCCAAAGCGCGTAACACTTGTCGTGACAGGTGGCCGTTATTTGAGTGGGAGCCCTTGGGTTTTGGCGCTGCGGATGGGGCGACTTACTTGGTCACAGGCAGGCGCGCTGGATTATCTGCTCAGCATCGGGGAACGCGGGACAGTTCTTCTGGGGGATATCGATACGGGGAAGCCTTGAAATTTAGGCTTTATGTGTGTCGATGTCGCGCTGAATCGCATCTAGAAGTGCTTCAAGTCCCTTGTCCACCGACAAAATGCGCTTAGGCGGATTCTCAAGCATCTGCCTTAAAAGGGGTGTCTGCTCCGCAGGAATGATAGCCGGGTCAAGCGGCGTAATCGCTCTTAGAGCCGTTCGGTGCCCAACGCCATTCACAAAGTCGATAAAGGCGAAAATCCAAACGGATGCTTCATCAAGTGGAAGACCTTCATTTACCAAGGTACCGATCATCCACTCGCGAACGATGAAGGACTGCTCATTTGTCGCTGGGCGCGTGAAGATCAGTGGCGCCGCTTTGGGGTGCTCGGTGGCTACGAGGAGCTGCCCATAAGCAAACTGCAGGAGATCGCTTCGCCAACTTCCCGTGCGCTGGACCGGCCGGGTGTCATCTATGAGACCAGCAACCGCATCGAGGAGGGAATCTTTCGATGGGTAATAGTGGTAAAGAGCCATGGGCTGGACGGAGAGACGAGCGGCAAGCGCTCGCATGTTGAGCTGATCGATGCCATTTTCATCGATGTATGCCAATGCCGTCTCAACAATGAGGTCGTGACTGAGGCGTGCTTTGCGGGTTTTTGTTGTTCCCATGTTGCGTTCGCTAGGCATGTATCGAGTATACAGTGTATGATTTATTGTACGTAGTACAGTATTGGAAATGTGTCGGGGCGATACGATAAGTGTCAGGGAATATGCAATGATTGTCGTTGATGCACTCGTAAAGGAATACACCGGACCAAAGAACCAAGTCACACGTGCCGTGGATGGTGTGTCCTTCACGGCGCACCAAGGCGAGGTGTTTGGTCTTCTCGGTCCAAACGGCGCGGGAAAGACATCTGTTCTCCGCATGCTCGCCACCATTTTGCAGCCAACCAGCGGTACTGCGATCATCGATGGAAGCGATATCCGCCAAGACCCTCTGGCTGTGCGACGGAAGATAGGCTTTCTCACAGGCGCAGCTGGGCTGTATGACAGACTCACACCCATCCAAAACCTGACGTACTTTGGTCGCCTCCATGCGATGCCCGATGACCTGATCAAGCGGCGTATCGACTCTCTTGTTGACCGGTTAGATATTGGACGCTATGCATCCCGGAGCTGTGACAAGCTCTCCACTGGAGAGAAGCAGCGCGTGGCGATTGCCCGCGCGATGCTACATGATCCCCGCGTTCTCTACTTTGATGAACCAACAAGTGGACTGGATGTCCTTGCGGCACGCACCGTCATGAACTTCCTCCGCGAGTGCCGTGCGGAGGGACGGACGATTCTATTCTCGAGCCACATCATGGCCGAAGTGGAAGCCCTCTGCGACCGTATCACCGTTATCCACCGTGGCGTTGTGACGGCGACTGGGACCATCCCTGAGCTACGTGAACGCACCGGAGCAACCACGCTTGAGCAGCTTTTCCTTCGCTGTATTGGGGAGGATCACGACTCCCCGATGAACATCCCGCACCCGAAAGGCATCGCAAAGTGAACCAACATCACACGCAATCTGCATGCACAATTGGAGGCGCGAGATGAGCTGGAAAGTTGTCTTTGCAAAAGAATTCACGGAAGTGATGCGTGATAAGCGCATGCGCTTTCAGATTTTCATTTCGCCACTGATTATCACGCCGCTTATCCTTGCAGGCATTGGAACGATGGCAAAGCGTGAGGCCAAGGAATCACAGGCCAAAACGGCGATTGTGGCCACGGTTCGCCTCGAATCTGCCCCAAAACTTGCCGCTGCATTGCAACCAGCAGCAAAGGATGCGATGCGCTTTGTGCAATCCGATGAAGCAAGTGTCGAAAGTGATATTCGATCGCGCAAAATCGATGCTGCAATAGTGCTGCCTGAGGATGCATCCGAGCGTGAGGAAAACGAACAAACCATCCCTGTGCAGGTGCGCTTTGATATGTCGAATGAAGACTCTCGAGTATCCGGCTCGAAAGTCAGTGACTTCCTGAAAAAGCGCTCAGAAAACATAGGCGCTGAGCGGCTTATGGAGGCTGGGTTCTCACAGCAGCTCGCAAAGCCAATCGATATCGGGGATGTTCCTGTCAAAGGGAATGGCGGCCGTGGCGTGCTGATGATGTCGATGATGCTGCCCTACATGTTGGTTTTGTATGCCGTTATCGGTGGGCTGTTTGTCGCAAATGACTCGGTTGCGGGTGAGAAAGAGCGTGGAACGCTTGAGAGCCTCCTCGTGACGCCGATTAGCCGTGAAGAGCTGGCGCGCGGAAAGTTTGCGGCTGTCGCGGCCGCGGCACTAGTGTCGGGAATCCTCTCGCTTGCCGGGATGCTCTGGCCGTTTTACGTAAAGCTAAGCGCATTTTCGTGGATGACAGAAGGCGGCGCGGCATTCACAGGGTTTCAAATTGCATCGATGGCGCTTGTCCTCGTACCGCTCTCCGCCATGGGGGCAGGTATTCTGTTGACGATTTCTACCATCGCGCGTAACCAAAAAGAAGCGCAAACCTGGCTTGGCCCGGTGATGATGGTGGTGTCGGTGCTCTCGATGATGTCGATGATGATGCGGCCGAATACATCGGTGTTTGTGGCTGCGGTCCCGATGCTCGGGCCGGCGCTGGTGCTCAAGCAGGCTCTGCAATCGATTATCAACCCGGTGTTTATCGGTATCGCCGCAGGGACATCGGTGGTTTATGCGGTGCTCGCGGTTTGGCTCGCGGCCCGGATGTTTATGAAGGAGTCGGTACTCCTTAGGACGTGATGCCAGTGGCGTTTGCCACGGCTGGTGTCAAGTTGGTTAGCGGGTGTGGGTAGGAAGGGTTTAGCTTGATGTTGTTTCGCACGTTTGATGGCCTGACAAAGGCACAGCGCATCCGGACATTTGAAACGATATGGTCCCGGGTCAAGACACGCCACTGGGATGCCCGCAAGGTCGGAGCTAACTGGGATGCTGTTCGCAAGGTCTACCGCCCACGGGTCGAAAAGGAACAATCGAATTCCGCCTTTTATACGCTGATGCAGCAGATGGTGGGTGAGCTTGGGCAATCCCACTTTGGGGTGATTCCTCCGGAAGCTGATGTGGCATCCGATGCACAGAATGCATCCCATGGGACGGGTTGGCACGGGATGCATATCCGTAATGTGTACAACGAGCCGGTTGTGGTCGAGGTGGAGCGAGATTCACCTGCGGCGCAGGCTGGCGTAAAGGCTGGCTGGATCATCGAGAAGGTCGGCGACACAGCTGTTCGCGATCGCCTGAAGAAAATCCTGACGCTGAAGCAGCGTGTTGGAATGACAAACGTGATGTTTGCATCCGCGGCTGGCCAGATCACGAAGGGGCCGATCGGGATGGCGATGAAGTACACCTTCCGTGATGCCAATGAGAAGCTGGTCGAATTGGATATCACCTGTATTCAAACTCCTGGCGAGACCGCATCTTTTGGCAATCTCACCGATATTCCAACGACACTACAGACCACTGTGATCGAAGGGGACATCCTTGTTATTCGCTTCAACATCTGGCTCCTGACACCTCTAATGGCCCAGATCCGCGAAGCGATTCTTTCCCATGCCGATGCAAAGGGAGTCATCATCGACCTCCGCGGAAATCCAGGTGGTGTTGGGATGATGGCGAGTGGGCTTGCCGGGATGTTTATGCCGAAGGGCAAGAACAAGCTGTCACTTGGGGACATGAATATGCGGAACAGCCAGCTGCATTTTGCGATTAATCCGCAGCCTCCGTACTATCGTGGTCCAGTTGCTGTTCTGATTGATGAAATGTCGCTTTCGACGAGTGAGGTCTTCGCTGGTGGGATGCAGGACATCCGCCGCGCAGTGATTGTCGGGCGTACAACGGGCGGGATGGTGCTCCCAAGCAATATCGAAAGCCTTGATGGTGGCTTGAAGTTCCAATATGCCATCGCTGATTTCAAGACGCCAAAGGGCGTCCTTCTCGAGGCACGTGGTGTCCGCCCAGATGTACCAGTTCGCTTGTCGCGTCAGTCGCTTGCAGCTGATCAAGACCCGATGATAACGGCATCAGTCAAGGCACTGGTGCGTGCGCCGCGTTGGTAGGTTTTGTGGATTTGGTCGTATGGTTTTGAATATGAAGATGCCAAGTTCTCTAAAGCGCCCTCCAGCATTTAACTTGTAGTTTTTATCTTCAAGACCATGTCGGATTTCACGGCGGCGGTCAAGGCACTGGCGCGTGCGCCACGTTGGTAGGTTACGAAACGTATTTGCATAGATGTGATGTTTAGGTAGAGTGATTCGAGTTCAGGAGTCAAGTATGAAGATTTTGATGTCGATTGCATTGGGACTTGCGGTTCTTTGTGGCCCGGTAATGGCGCAGAAGCCTGCCGGAACGAAGAAGCCGGCTATGTCAAACGTTGCAACATTGAAGACAGCGGATGCAGTGCTTGCAGCATCTGCGAAGGCGATGGGAAGTGCAGCATCCGACAAGATCACGAGCAGTGTTGCCAAGGCCAAGATGTCGATTCCTGCCAATGGCTTGAATGGCGAAATGGAGATGACGGTGAGCAAGGAACGCTTCTTTATGAAGCAGTCACTCCCGGGCATCGGTGACATTTTGATGGGCTTTGATGGCAAGAGTGGCTGGGCGAAGGATCCGATCAATGGCCTTCGTGACCTCGAGGGTGCTGAGCTTGCGCAAGCAAAGGATGAAGTCAAGAACCAGAAAGCATCCGATTGGAAGCAGCGCTACAAGAAGGCAGAGCTCCTTGGTGTCCGTAAGGTTGGTACTGCGCAGGCATATGCGATTCGCTTAACACCTAAGACCGGCGGCCCGCAGACGCATTACTTTGACACAAAGACCCTATTTCTAGTCCGGACGGATATGGTTGCCGTCGGGCCAACAGGCAAAATTCCAACAGAGACGTATCTCTCAGATTATCGACTTCTTGATGGAATGCAGATTCCATTCAAGACACGAAGCATTGTGTCTGGTATCCAGGAAGTGATCATCACGTACACGGATGTAAAGAACAACGTGCCTGTGGATGACAAGCTTTTCATCAAGCCTAAGGCCGAACCAAAGAAGTAGTTTTTCTGCTTTTGGGTTTTGTTTAGTTAGAGCCGCGCTGTGTTTACAGGGCGGCTTTTTCTATGCTGCACTTACCAAATTTCAAAAAACTACAATGTCTTATGCAACAAACGTAAAGAACAACGTGCCTGTGGATGACAAGCTTTTTATCAAACCTAAGGCCGAACCAAAGAAGTAGTTTTTCTGCCTCTAAGATTTGGATTTTGGGTTTGACTTTGTTAGGGCCGCGCTGTGGTTACAGGGCGGCTTTTTGAATTATTCGAAACCTCTAAAGTGCTTTACGCAGAACTACCGCAAGTGCCGGCGCACCCAGAAGTGCCGTGATAACACCAATTGGAATCGGCATCCCAGGGCGAAGCGTGCGCGACAAGACATCTGCAACCAGCAACATCAACCCACCGCCAAGCGCCGCTGTCAAAAGGACACGCCGCTGGACACAACCAACCAGAGCACGTGCGATATGTGGTGTGACGAAGCCGATAAAGCCGATGATGCCAGAGACGCTCACCGCAATCGCGGTCAGCACACCCACAACGGTAAGGAGCAGAATAGGAAGCACATTCAGTCGCACACCAACCGTACGGGCAAGCGCGGGCCCAAACGCGATGGCATCCACCTGCGGACCAAACCACCAGAGCAATCCGATTCCAACACCAATCACGGGTGCCGCCCAGCGCGCCTGCTCCAGCGTCGCGCTGCCAAGATCCCCCAGAATCCAAGCCACAATACGGTCCTGACTCGTGCCCGTCAGCGCCAAAAGCAGCTGCCCGGCAGCGGCGAGAAAGCTGCCAACGATGACGCCGCCGAGAAGAAAGCGCCCGGGATGCGCACGCGGGTCACGCCCCGTAATGGCAAAAACCACCATCAACGAAAGCATCGCACCCGTTGTTGCACAAACCGGAATCATCCCTGAAAGGCCGGGGACTGCCACCGCTACAGCGGCACCAAGAGATGCACCGCTGGCAACACCAAGGAGATAAGGGTCAGCGAGCGGGTTTCCCGTCAAGCCTTGCAGCGATGTACCAGCGGATGCAAGTGCGGCACCCACCAAAACGGCAATAATGGCCCGTGGGAGGCGAAAGTCCATCACAATGGTCGCTGTAACATTGCCATCATTGGATCCACCAAGCAGCTTGATGACATCGCTTAAGGGAACATTGGCATCACCGACAAGCAGAGATAGCAAAAAGACTCCGCACAGGAGAATGACAAGACCGCCGGTCAGAATGCCGGGGCGTTTACGCACGCTCCTCAGTTCCCGGATGCAAACAGCCAGGAAATGGCATCCCAAACACGCTGCTCTAGCTCATCGACGCCGCACTCGGCATCAACGAGGCGAATTCGTTCTGGGTCTGCCGCTGCCGCCGCAAGGTAGCCATCGCGGACCTTTGCGTGGAATGTGGCTGCCTCCATATCGAGGCGGTTGACATCCCCACCGCCTTCGCGCCGGGCCTTTCCGACTTCGACAGGGACATCCAGTAAGACAGTGCAGTCTGGCATCCGGCCTTTGGTGGCAAACGCATTTGCAGCGGTGATGAAGTCAACCGACAGTCCGCGGCCGTAGCCCTGATAGGCAATGCTTGAGTCGACAAACCTGTCACAGAGAACCACGGCTCCGGATGCAAGGGCTGGTTCGATGACATCCGCGACGTTTTGTGCACGACTCGCTGCGAAGAGCAAAAACTCGGCTTCCGGAGTCATCTTGTCATGGAGGAGCATCGCCCTCACTTTTTCACCCACTACATCGCCGCCCGGCTCCCGTGTGCGGACGACCGTATGTCCGAGCAGCTCCAAGCGTCTCTGAAGCAAGTTTGCTTGCGTCGTCTTGCCTGCGCCATCCGGGCCTTCGAGGGTGATGAGTATTCCAGTTGCCACAGCGTATTCTACAAGCCTATTCTGCAACACCAACATCTACAAAATTACATGCATTGTTTGGGTGTGTTTCAAGGCTATAATGCGCCCAATCACCATGAAGCCTATTACCACTGTTTTAGCATTGACTGCAGGCGTTTTGATGCTGGCGACAGTCGCTCAGCCGAAGCCACTTGGACAAGGTGCAGACCAGCACTTTGAGTCTAAAGTCAGGCCCGTCCTGCTCGACAACTGCATAGCGTGTCACGGTCCAAAACAACAGCTTGGGAATCTACGCCTCGATCGCGCCATCACGGCAGAACAGGCCGCAAAAGTCGTTGCCACGGTCAACTACGATGGCACCATTAAAATGCCTCCAGCCGGAAAGCTGGCAGATGGGCCTCGCGAGACCCTAGTAACGTGGGCAAAAGCCGGCGCGCCTTGGCCAAAAACTGCTGCGAAATCTGCGGCATCTCCTGCCAAGTTCTGGGCATTCCAGCTTCCAAAGTTACCAGCGGCTCCTGCGGTTCGCAGCAAGTCGTGGGGAACATCCCCGATTGACCGCTTTGTCCTCGCAAAGCTCGAAGCCAGTGGTCTCAAGCCTGCTCCACAGGCTGATAAGCGGACGCTCATCCGAAGGGCGACCTTTGACCTGACGGGCCTCCCACCAACGCCTGCGGAAGTGGATGCCTTCCTAAAGGACAACAAGCCCGGTGCATTTGAGCGTGTGGTTGACCGACTTTTGGCAAGTCCTGCCTACGGCGAGCGCTGGGGACGTCACTGGCTCGATGTCGCACGCTATGCGGATTCCAATGGCGTTGATGAAAACCTGGTTTACATTAATGCCTGGCGTTACCGTGACTATGTGGTTTCTGCGATCAATGCCGACAAGCCCATCAACAAGTTTTTCCACGAGCAGCTTGCGGGTGACCTGATGCCGGATGCCGGCCGGGATGGCATCATCGCTACCGGTTACCTCTCCCTAGGGCCGAAGATGCTTGCCGAGGATGACCCGGTAAAGCAGGAGCTGGACATCATCGATGAGCAGGTCGACACCCTTGGCAAGACATTTATGGGGATGACCTTTGGGTGCGCCCGCTGTCATGATCACAAGTTCGACCCGATTCCGACCAAGGATTACTATGCGCTCGCCGGGATTTTCAAGTCGACAAAGACGATGTTGAATTTCCAGAACATGGCGGAGTGGCAGGAGCGCCCGCTCGTCAGCGCGGATGTTGAAGAAAAACTCAAGCGCATTAATGTCGAGATTAAAGAGCTCCAGCGTAAGCGTAATCAGGTTCGGGACACGGCTGGGGATGCACTGCTGGCACGTGA
>JAURHZ010000048.1 GCA_030833025.1 Armatimonadota bacterium | reverse complement strand
GAGTTCTTTCGAAACCTGCTTTGCCTGGTCCTCTGTCATGTCAGGCTTCTTCGCCCATTTGTCGAGAACAGCAGTTACCTTCTTGGCCTGATCTTTTGTCAGTGCCGTTTTTGGGTCTTTGTTCAGTTCAGAGATGGCACGTACGGTACGCCCAATCATCATGCGGTTTTTGCGTGCTGTGCGCATTTTGTCCATGGCTTTTGTGAGCTCTGGAGGCATTTGGAATCCGCCCATGCCACCCTGCGCCATCACTGGTCCGGTTACAAGCGCAGCCATCATCAGGGTTGCTGCGACCATCAGTACTTTCTTCATTGATTCTCTCCTGGTTTTCAATCCACACAGATATCTCTGCATCGTAGAACAAACGTCTAAAAACTTACTCGTAACGAAGCGCCTCGATTGGAGACAGCTGGCTTGCCTTGAATGCGGGGTAGAAGCCAAAGAAAACTCCGACGACCGCTGAGAACGAGAATGCGAGCGCAACCGTTTCCATCGCGACATCTACACGCCAGCCATTCTGCTCCGAAATAAAGCTACTTCCCGCGTATCCAAGTCCAACACCAATCAACCCACCCACCAGTGACAGGAAGAGTGCCTCGAGGAGGAACTGCGTCAGGATATCTGCCCGGCGTGCGCCGATTGCTTTTCGAATACCGATTTCCCGGGTGCGTTCCGTAACGGAAACAAGCATGATGTTCATAATGCCGATGCCGCCAACGACCAGACTCACAACAGCGAGATAGGTAATCAGTGCACCAAAGGTTGACTGCTGAGCATCCTGAGTAGCAGCAAGGTCGGACTGACTAAAGACCGTAAAGTCAGGTGCTCCTGAATCAGGAATCTTGTGCTTACGCTTTAGGTTCGACTCGATTTCAGACTTGGTCTTGTCCATCAGACTCATCGAGCGAGACTGCACGGTGATGCTGTTGATGTTTTCCATTCCGAACAAGCGGCGCATCGCGGCCGTGACCGGCACATACGCTGCATCATCCGGGTTTCGGAAACCCGTGCCGCCCTTTTCCTTGAGGACACCGATGACATCAAAGGTCTGTCCATTGACACGCACCTGCTTGCCAACGGGATCCACGCGGTCAAAGATATCTTTGGCGACATTGGAGCCGAGAACGATCACGCGCTTCAAGGAACGTACTTCGGACTGGTTGAAGAACCGACCGCGTGCAACCGGGTGGTTCTGCACAGTCGGGTAATCCTGGCCCGTGCCCGTTACAGATTTAGCATCGTTTTTGTTTGCGTACTTAATCGTGGCATTACGGTTGACCGTTGGGACAACGGCTTTGACCGTAGGGCAGTTACGGATGATGTATTCTGCATCCTCGAGCTTCAGCGTCGTACTGGAACCACCGCCAAAGGAGATGCCTCCCCGGCGCTGTGAGCCGGGGAAGACTGTCATCACGTTTGTTCCAAGCTTTTGGATACTCTCCGCCACCGCTGCCCGGGAACCTTCACCAATCGCGATCGCGATGATAACGGCTCCCACACCGATAATCACACCAAGCATCGTCAGGAATGACCGAAGCTTGTTGGCACCGAGGCCATTGAAGGCCATCTCTATGCTGACGCCAAAGGCACCCATACGACTGCCCGATGCGGGCGGTGCTGGTGGCTTGACAGCCGGGGCAGTGGTTGTGGGGGCTGCCATGTTATCGGCGACCTCCGCCACCACCACCCATGCCACGCATTCCGCCACCGCCAAATGGTGATCCACCACCCGGCGTCGTAGGTGCCGGCTCAATAGTCTGAGTAACTACCTTTGAGCCATCGGCGACAGCATTTCCATCACTGGACTTGATTTCTGTGTAGTCATTTCCAACAACACCAGGCTCAACCTTGATTTTCTTAAGCTTGACATCGATAAGCGCATCGGGGTCGACAGCCGTTGGGTTCTTTGGATCAGCTGGAGCGGTCTTTCCACCTTCGCCGATTTCGACAAACTTACCGTCGTTGTCTTCACGGACAGCTTCGTTTGGCACACGTACAGCGCTCTCAGTCTTCTCCATGACGAACTCGCAGGTTGCATTCATACCTGGCTTCAACAATGCGAATGTCGGGACAGAGTTGTCGACTTCTACACGAACGTGCACAGATGTCACATTTTGTAGAACCACCGCCTGTGGGTCGATTCGGATGACTTTGCCTTCAAATGGCATCCCTGGATATGCCTCTATCTGCACATCCACGTTTTGGCCTTCTTCAACCGCAGCGATATCGGTTTCATCAACGGTGACATCGACGTACATTTTGGATGTATCGCCAATCTGAAGAAGATTTTGCCCGGAGGAGTTCATCCCAAGAGCGGATGCGATAATCGTTCCCTGCTCAGCAAACTTCTGGAGGACAACACCATCCATTGGTGCGCGGATAATCGTTCTCGCCAAGCTAGTTTCGGCATTGAAAAGACCGGCCTTCGCACGGGCGATGGTTGCTTTGTTTGCATCGATGTCGTAGCGGCGGATGTCATTGTTGATGAGCGCTGCACTGGACTGCTCGATGGTCATTTCGGCGCGCGCAAGTGCGGCTTTAGAAACGAGCAAGGAAGACTCGGCTTCACGGACTGCATTCTCACGATTTTTAACATCGACAGCACCGGCTTGTGCCTGCTCGTATGCAGCCTTGGTCTGCGCAATACGTGAGTCAGCGGCCTCAACCGTGGATTTCAGCTCCATGTCAATGGTTTCAACCTTGGTGCGAGCCGTCTGTACGGATGCTTCAGTGACATCCAGGTTGGCCTGCGCCGTATCGACAGCCTGTTGCGAAACAAAGCCTTTTTCGAGGAGCGACTTCTGGCGGTCAAGGTTAAGACCGGCATTTCGACGGTTGGCGACTGCCTGATCGAGAGTTGCTTTTGCGGATGCACGCTGCTGTTGCAGAGTGGCATCGAGCTGACGGCGGTTTGTCAATGCTTGATCAAAGTTCGCCTTAGCACTTGCGATCGCAGCCTTTGTCAACTCTGGCTGCGCATCGGATTGTAGCTTTGCCGTTTGAAGACGTGTCTCTGCAAGCTTGACATTTGCTTTGGCCGACAAAAGTGCAGCCTGAGCATCTTTGACGGTGATGCCGCTTTGACGAACCTGAAGCTCATAGTTCTTGCCAGATTGGGCTTCACGAGCCTTTGCACTGACTTCATCAGCCTTGGCATTGTTCAAGGTCAACTGAACATCGAGTGGGTCGATGCGAGCCAGAACCTGGTCCTTGGTCACACGGGATCCGACATCGACGCCAAGAAACGCAAGCTCACCGCCGGCGCGTGCCTTGATATCGACAACCTTCCACGCCTGGAGGGTTCCCGTAGCACTGACGGTCTTCTTGACTTCACCCGTATCGACAGCTGTCAGCTTATATTGCGTCTTGCCTGCGCCGGCGGTAGCGGATGTCTTTGACTTCCACCAGAATCCACCGCCAACCAGAACGACTGCGGCGACTATTCCAATAACTTTTCGGTTCAAATCGGCTACCTCAAAACATCTGAATCGCCAGAGAACGCCTACAAAAGGCAACTACTCCAGCCCATACGCTTATTAAAACGCATTTACACACGGGATGGTTCGACATTGTTTATGAACATCCCTTATGTCAAGCCACCTGCATTCCATAAACTCGCCTACTCATACATATAAATGTAAAAAAAGCCCGGAGTTCCGGGCTTTTCTTCACACTCTAACCGTGGTTTACAAGGAGCGCTTGCGGACACGGGCTCCACGACGACTGGATGCAATCTCGAGACTTGGGTCTGCATCGTAGCCATCACGTGCAACAGGGGTAGGACCGCTAAATCCAGGTGTCGCACGCGGTGCGAGCTGGTTGGAAAGTCGATCCAGCAACATCGTCAATGTTTCGACTTCCTCATGCGAAAGCGCTTCAGCGGCCTTTGCAACACGGGCAAGACGCGCAGATGCTGCATCGGAGAGAAGCTCTTCCATTTCTGGGGTGAGGCGCAAGCGAGAAATACGACGGTCAAGCGGATCTTGAATCCGGACTACGTGACCAGCCTTAACCATTTTGTCGACCATTTGCGAAACAGCCGGAAGCTGGACATCCAAAGCCTTCGCGACATCAACCATTTTAGAATCTGGCAATCGGCCGATGACCTGCAGAAGCCGCAAATGGGATGCTGGAAGGGAACGCATTTCTACGTTAGCTGTTGGACGCAGAAAAATGCGGCTACTCGTACGCATCGCACGGTCGAGTTCTTCGATTGGCGATTGTGCAATTTGTTCTTTAATATTCATGTTCTGTCCCGTTCTACACTTCCTAATATCGGCACACAGCAGAGAATACTGTATCAATTTATACAATGTCTAGATGCAGAACAAAACTAGGCACAGGAAAAATGCTAGACTTTTGGCATGTCAACCGAAAAGTCAGATAATTCCACCAGTGTCCGCAATCGTATCGATGCCATCCGAGACCGGGTGGAAACAGTCATTGTAGGTAAGCGAGACATCGTAAACCTTGCACTCTGCGCTATTCTGACCAATGGTCATATCCTAATTGAAGATACTCCCGGCGTTGGTAAAACCACTCTGGCAAAAGCACTCGCGACGGCACTCGGCTGCAACATCAGAAGAATTCAGTTCACACCCGATCTTCTACCTGCCGATGTCACAGGGTCTTCTATCTTTAATGCGACATCGAGGGAATTCGAATTCAGGCCAGGTCCGGTATTCACCCAAGTCCTGCTTGCAGATGAAATCAACCGTGCTACACCCAAGACGCAATCCGCACTCCTCGAGTGTATGGAAGAGCGGCAGGTAACGGTCGATGGCACCACGTATCCAGTTCCATCCCCATTCTTCGTTATCGCCACCCAGAACCAAATCGAACACTCTGGCACATTCCAACTCCCAGCCGCACAGCTCGACCGCTTCCTGATGCGCGTGCACATGGGTTACCCATCTGCCGCCGATGAAATTGCAATCCTGACCAGCCAGCAATCCGACAACCCTATCGATTCGCTGCAGCCTGAGTCGAACGCAGCTGAGATTTCAGAGCTGCAAAACCACGTCCGGAACATCCATGTAGATCCGAGTATCCATGGCTATATCGTTGCGATTGTCGGCGCCACGCGCGCCGATCCGCGGATCGAAATCGGTGGCTCGCCGCGCGGCTCGCTTGCGTTGCTACACGCGGCGCAGGGCTGGGCGGCAATGGCTGGTCGGCGACATGTCATCCCCGATGATGTTAAAGCACTCGCCATTCCGATTCTCGCTCATAGGATCAGCTTGAGTGGCGATGCATTCGCGAAGGGCTTGACGGAACACGATGTCCTTACAAGCATCCTCGCTAGTGTTGCTGTCCCAAAAGCCTGACCTGACGTGATCGATACACACTGTCACCTTAATACGGAGCCACTCTGGTCTGAGCGGGATCATTGGAAACACACCCTCGATGACCTGGATGCAGTGATCGTGGTCGGTTTTGACCGCCTCTCTAGCGAACGCGCGATGGTCCTCGCTCAGCAGCATGCAAATGTCTACGCAGCCATCGGGTTTCACCCGGATAGCGCCCTTGAATGGAATGACGCAGAAGCATCGTGGCTGATTTCAGCCACACAAATGCCAAAAGTTGTTGCCATAGGGGAAATTGGCCTCGACCTCTACCGGCGCCACGACACTCTCGAAGCACAGTGGAATGCGCTTCGCGCACAGCAAGCCATCGCCCGCGACGCAGGCCTTCCAGTCATTTATCACTGTCGCCCGACTGCTGAGTCAAACGATGCATATGACCTGCTGACGCCGCAGCTCGTTAGTGAAGCATCTGATGTCAGGGCCGTAGTCCACTGCTTTGGTGGAAGCCCCGAGAATGCGGTGGCATTGTGGGATGCTGGGTTTTACACGGGATTTGATGGCCCGCTCACCTATAAAAAGAGCACACTCCTCCGGGAGATTGCAAAGGCATGCCCGGATACACGGATGCTCGTCGAGACCGATGCCCCGTATCTCTCCCCAGAACCATTCCGTGGGAAATTCCCAAATCTTCCCGAGTGCGTGCGACAGGTAGCTACAAAGCTCGCAGAAGTCCGGTCAATGTCGGTGGATGATTGCATTGAGCAGGTAGATGCCAATGCGCGCGCACTATTTACTGGTATTGTGCGGTAAACATTGGCGCCACTGTTTGGGAACATTCCCTGCAAACGCGGCGGTAAGATTTAACAGAATGGCAGTCCGCTACACCAAGTCCACGCGCTCAAAACCCCGAGCATCTTCCGTGATCAGTCCCTTCCTGGGCACTTCGACATCCGGTGGGCAACGGGGTAATCAATCGGACCGCGCCCTCTTACTCAGCCTGCTTGCCAGCCTTGCCTTGCACTTCATCCCAGGTGTGCACTGGGTCACCTACCCACTTCGCCTGCTTGTCACCTTTATCCACGAAGGGTTTCACGCACTGTCAGCCATCCTGACTGGTGGATCCGTGCATGCAATCAACATCGAACCCGGCGGCAGTGGCGTAACCCTTTCAACAGGCGGTTTCAACCCAATCATCGCAAGCGCCGGTTACCTTGGTGCAACGCTTTATGGTGCGTTCATTCTGTGGATGCTCAGAAAGGGTGCACATGGTTCAAGGCTGCTTGGCTTGACTGCAGTCTTTGTTGCGCTGTCCACGGTTGGTGGACTTTTACATCCCTTCACGCTTCTATCAGGACTGCTGATCACCGCCGCGCTGATGGGACTTGCGACCAAGCTGCCACGTCAGGCGGCCAACTGGGCAGCATCCTTTGTCGGCGCACAGTTTGCGATGAACGCCCTGATTGACCTCAACACGCTCTGGGTTCTCTCTGTATCAAGTACGACCCAGACCGATGCCCAGAACATGTTCAAGATGACGATGATTCCGGCAGGCTTTTGGGCCACCCTGTGGCTTGGGATGTCTCTCTGGATTCTGTGGCGTATGGTCATCCGACCCGCCGTCAAAAGCCGCTAGCGATCCCTAATAAATTAGGTGTCCATGGAATCTCGTTTTTACTTCCGCCGAAGCAAGATGCTACTTCTTTGCATCGGATGCTTTATCTTTGTCGCCCTAACACCCATTGCTTTCCTCTTGTCCAAAAAGTCAGGAATCGTGGGACTGCTGTTTGTTTCCGTCTGGGCATCAGCAAATCTACTTTTCTTTGGATCCGGATTTCTATGGACTCTGCGCGCACTCATAAGACCTAAACAACCTGCAATTGTCATTTCGGAGCACGGAGTTACAGATAATGCATCCGCGTTCGGCGCGGGGTTTATCCCGTGGGATGCGATGCAGTCCGTCACCGTCGGCCCCGTGGTAACGATAACCATTAAGGATTCCAAGACCAGCCTGTGCCATCTCCCTCCGGTGAAACGCTGGTTTCAATCCACCAACGTGGCTTGTTTTGGAGGGGTGATGTTCTCAACGACACTGCTAAACACGGACACTAAAACGCTAGAATCGGCATTCGGAGCGGGTTATGAGCGCTGGTCAGCTGCTTCATCGGATGCCTGAGATTCCGGTGTTTCGCCCCGCAGCTTAGCCAGACGATCGGCAAGCTTTGCCTCGACCCCATGACGGGTCGGTTCATAAAATTGATGACCAAGCACCGAATCCGGTAGATATTGCTGGACTGCATATCCACCAGGGACATCGTGGGGATAGATATAGCCCGTGCCATGCCCAAGGGCCTTCGCGCCTTTATAGTGGGCATCCCGAATATGCTTTGGCACCCCACTAAAGTCCAGCTGCTTTACAGCACTTGTCGCCGCACCGATTGCTTTGGTCGCCGCATTACTCTTAGGGGCAAGCGCCAGCCAAAGCGTCACATGGCTCAGCGTCAGAGCGCACTCAGGCATCCCAATGGTTTGTGTGGCCTGAAAGGCCGCCATCGCGAGTGGTAATGATGAGACATCCGCGCAGCCGATGTCCTCACTCGCCAGAATCACCAATCGGCGTGCAATAAAGCGCGGGTCTTCGCCAGCCTCAAGCATCCGGGCTAGGTAATAAACCGCCGCATCCGGGTCGCTGCCCCTTATACTTTTGATAAATGCGCTAATCGTGTCGTAGTGGGCATCCCCGGATTTGTCATACCCAATCGCCCGTTGGCCAAGTGCCGCTTCGACATCGGACAGGGTGATCTCCGTAGCGGGAGCCTCCACATAATCCGCTGCCGTCTCAAGCCCGCCGAGAGCTGTTCTCGCATCTCCATTACACGCCGCTGATAAATACGTAAGGGCATCCGCAGAAATCGAAAGCCCACGTTCGCCCAAGCCACACTCGGTATCTGTAAGCGCACGGGTGATGACTTCAGCGATGTCATCTGCTGTAATCGCCGTAAATGCAAAGACGCGTGCCCGCGACAGCAGTGGTGCATTTACGGCAAAGTAGGGATTTTCTGTGGTTGCGCCAATCAGGACGATGGTGCCATCCTCAACGTGCGGAAGAAAGGCATCCTGTTGTGCTCGGTTGAACCGATGAATTTCATCCACAAACAGCAACGTCCGCTTGTTTCGTATTCGCCGGAGGTCTTTGGCGGCATCGATGAGCTTACGGACATCCGCGACGCCCCCCGTGACCGCCGAGAAGTTTGCAAATGCCGCGCTGGTAGTGCGTGCGATCACGGATGCCAGCGTTGACTTTCCGCATCCAGGAGGGCCGTAAAAAATCGCAGAGCGTAGCTGATCCCGCTCAATCGCTAAGCGGAGCGGGCGCCCAGGCCCAAGAAGGTGGCTTTGTCCGACGATTTCATTCAGCGCAGCGGGACGCATCCGGGCAGCGAGCGGCGCATCTGCAAGCTGAGCTGCCGCAACCGTTGCAGCTACCTGATCTGAATCGGCATCATCGAATAAGTCCACAGCCTGATTCTACGTACGATTGTTCGAGGAATCCATTGGATACCTAATCCTTAGATTTGCGTGACCTCGCCTGAAAGTAGAACCTTCGCCTTTCGATTCGATTTACATCCGAAAACTGGCAATCGACGCTACGCCACATGTTCAGACTCTTTCTACTTTGCTAAGAGATGTCCACAGGCCAGCGAATATCCTGAACTTAGCCTCACGATTAATAACCATCCAGCATCCCCTAAAGTGGAACATTCCCCTGTCGATTCACATCGAAATTCCCTAAGATGCAGAATAGGACACGCTTGTCCGGGTGTTTGGAGCCGAAATCAATGTTGATTCAAAGAGCCTTGCATAGCGCGCAGTTGATAGCCATCATGGCCATTTTGGCCTGGTCAACACCTGCCGCATCTCCAGCCGGCACGGCTGCACCAAAGTCAAAAGCGCCAGGCGCCCCGCGTGGTGTTGCCAAGCTACGTCCACAGTTTCTGCGCGATATCGCCCCAATACTTGACCGAAAGGGCTGCTCGACGGCGGGATGCCACGGGAAATTTGGTGGCCGCGGTGGCTTTCAACTCAGTCTTCTGACGCTTGCTCCAGCGGATGACTTTGACCCAATCGTACGCGGGGCACGCGGCCGCAGAGTAAACCTCCTAGAACCCGATAAGTCTCTCGTCGTCCAAAAGGCTCTTGGAAACCTCAACCACGCAGGCGGGCAACGCTTCGCGGATGGCAGCTTTGAACACCAGACCATCCGCAACTGGATTGCCAACGGTGCACCTTTCAATCCTGAAACGGATGCCAAATTGACAGCCCTTACCGTGACTCCCTCACAGGTGATGTTGCCAAAGGTCGGGGCGAATTTTAACATCAAGGTCGTTGCGACATTCTCCGATGGCACCCGTGAAGATGTTACACAAGACGCCAGCTATGAGAGCTCGGATACTGCGATCGCGACGGTTGAGCCGGGAGGCCGCGTAACTGGCCGGCGGTGGGGTGGCACTGGACTCGTCGTCCGGTACCTCGGTGAGGTTCGCCCAGTCTTTATGACCCTTCCCCGGGCTGACACGGCTCCGTATCCTGTCCAGACAGCTGGAAATGTCGTTGACAAACTCGTACTCGCAAATCTCAAAAAACTGAATGTCACGCCAAGCCGCTTGACAAATGACACCGAGTTTCTTCGCCGGGTCTCACTGGACCTGAGAGGCAAACAACCATCCGCGGCTGAAATCACCGCATTTACAACGGACAAAGCTGCCGACAAGCGGAGCAAGGTTATCGATGCCTACCTCGCAACCGATGACTATACCGATATCCGTACACTCCGCATGGGGGATTTGCTACGCATCCACCCCGAGCGCATGGGTGGCAACTTTATCGGACAGCGAAGCGCCGCACTGTTTTCGGAGTGGATGCGCGATGCCATCGCGGAAAACCGGCCCTACAACGAAATCGTCCAGCAAATCATTGTCGCCCGAGGCTCAACCCTCCAAGTTGGTCCCGCAAACTTCTACAAGATTGACCGTGCTCCGGAAGACCGGATGGAGACCGTTGCACAGGCATTTCTTGGCCAGCGGATGGCTTGTGCTAGGTGCCATAAACATCCCTTCGACAAGTGGTCCACGGATGACTACTGGAACTTTGCCGCATTTATGGGCAAGGTCGGGACACGTGGCGGGAGCGTTGAAGGTGAGGAATTCCTGGTCTATGAACCGGGCGGAAATGTAATCAACCAGTCGGTTACGGGTAAGCGCGGCCGCGTGGCGATGCCAACTCTCCTTGGTGAAAAACAGCCCCTCGCCATTGCCAATATTCAGGCAAAGCCGGGGATGGAACCGGATGTCCTAGATGCCTTTGCGAAGTGGTGCACAGCCCCGGACAATTCGTTCTTTGCCCGTGCAACCGTCAACCGTCTCTGGAGCCACTACCTTGGCCGCGGCATCATTCATCCCGTGGATGACATGCGCGTCACAACACCTGTGGCGGTTCCCGGACTCCTAGAAGCCCTCTCAAAAGAGCTGATTGAAAGCAACTTTGACATTCGGCATGTCACTAAGCTCATCCTCAACAGTCGCACCTACCAGACCGCGGCGGAGCCGAATGCGACGAATACACTGGATGACAAATTCTTCAGCCGTTTCTACCCAAGGCCGATGCTGGGTCAAGTCTTTCTTGATGTCCTGAATGATGCCACTGGTTCCCAGGAGCGCTTTGGCGACTATCCGGTTGACACCAAGGCAAAGCAGCTAACGCTCCCAGTGGGTTCGTACTTTATGGACACATTTGGCCGCAGCCACCGGGAATTTCTGGCGGAGCTTGAACCAAAGCTCGAACCAACGCTGGTGCAGACACTGCACATTCTGAACTCGGCGTATGTAAACAACAAGCTGCGGGATGGCAATGGTGTTGTCGCTGGACTGCTTAAAGACACAAAGCTTTCCGATGCACAGCGCGTCGATGCACTCTACCTTCGGACATTTTGTCGCCTGCCGGATGCAAATGAAAAAGCAGCCGTGATGAAAGTCGTGGATGCGGCAACAAATAAGGCAGAAGTCCTTCAGGATTTACTCTGGGCGCTTGTCGCCGCACGTGAGTTTACATTTATCAGTTAGGTAGTTTCGCCGATGTTTCGGCTAGAATGCTCCAGGCAACACGCCTGGTCGGGATGCAACAAAGAGGTAGCAATATGGACCGTGATTCACTAAATTCGATCGCATGTGCCGAGTACAACCAAGTCTCACGCCGACAACTGATGACATCCGGTGTAAAAGTCGGCGTCCTATCCGCGCTCGGAATTGGTCTCACCGACTACTTCCAAATGGCGCAGGCGATGCCAAAAGGCGTTGATTCCGGTAAAGCAACGAGTGTTGTTCTGCTGTGGCTTGGCGGTGGTCCATCCCATATCGACACCTGGGACCCAAAGCCGGATGCCCCCAGCGAGATTCGTGGTGACTTCAAGCCGCTGAGCACAAAAGCGGATGGAATCCAGATTTCAGAACACTTCCCGATGAT
>JAURHZ010000047.1 GCA_030833025.1 Armatimonadota bacterium | reverse complement strand
TGGAGCGGTTCTTCCGCCAATCACGGTCACTGACATCGTGCAGCTTGCCATCTACATTGAACGATGGCACAACCCAAATAATCTGCCGGTCGAGGATGTCCGTTATACGCTCATCCTTTTGGTACCCGGCGAGAAGCTCATCTACGAAGCGCAGGAGGTCGCGACTTGGTTGCTGTTCACGTGGATGGATACCCGCGAGCAGCATCACTTCCTTGTGCTCAGCGTTTTTGCTCGAACGGGTGTCGATTTTGTAGAGGGCGATATCGCGGCCCTCCTTGGTTTTCCCGATGCTGGATTTACTGACAATGCCTTTGTATTGTCGCAGCCAGCTGTCTGCACGCTGATCGATTTGCGGCTGCGTGATAAGCATCCGGGCCGTCGTGTCGTTGACCAGTTCCCAGGCAGGATCCTGGCTTGGAGCGACTCCTCCCTGCAAGAGAGCAGGGAGGAGTAGTGCGGCAATCAGAAACGGCTTCACTGGCAGCCGTATTCCGGGTCGAGACACGGGGACCAGAAAGCAGTCGCTCCCGCCGGCTTGTCAGCGCGCTCGGTGACTGGTTTGGTGTAGAAACTCTCGATACGGGATGCCTTTACATGGCCATCGGCCCATGCGACATTTGTCATCCCTGTGTGACGCGGCTGTGGAGCGGCGTAATCGGCGAACGACATGTTGGTGCTACCAGAGTGGATGAGAATCCATGCTGTGCGGTTGATGGTCGTTGGGAAGCCGGTTACGGCTGCCGTTGCACGCTTGAGCGGCCAGCGTAGCGGGTCATTGGGGACCGTACGAGAATCTGCACCGCCATCCACGAAGAGGACGGTTTCACTCGGCTTATTGATGCCAGCGGTGCTGATGGTGTCAATAGCCGTCGCGCCGGAACCGATGTCTCGGTTTCCGCCAATGTAAAGGTTGTAGAGGTAGGTGCTTGACAAGCCATTAGCCAATGTCCCGCATCCGCCAGGGGTCGCCATTGTCCCCGGTGTGGCACCGAGGTCGCGTGGAGCGCTTGGGCACTTAAAAATTTCGTAGTTTTTGATGTATGGCTGAGTAAACACTGGCCACGAGCACAACGTTCGGCTTGGGCTGTTGCCGTAAAACGTCCGGATGGCCATTTCATCGTAGTCCTGTGAGTACATCAGGAATGCGGTTGCGAGCTGCTTTAGGTTGGATGCACAGCTGGTTTGGCGAGCCTTTTCACGGGCTTGAGCAAACACAGGGAACAGGATTGCTGCAAGGATAGCGATAATCGCGATCACCACGAGGAGTTCGATCAGCGTAAAGGCAGAGGATTTAGGATTACGAAGTGTCACAGAAGTTCCTTTGGAAAGGGGGATAATGGCTGGGCAAAGTCTACCTGCTGTCAGCGGTAGTTCAAAACTTTATTACGGTCTTTCTTAAACTTGTCGAGCGCTGGCTCCCAAAGTTTGACAACATCCTGAAGCCCTGCACCTTGCTCGACGGCATCAAATGTCTCTTTATGGCAAAGAAGCGTCTGCCAGCGGGACATCTCCCATTGCCGCGGAGCGACTTTGCGAAGGGCTATCGCCATGGCAACCCCGGTCTGTACTGGCCGGAAGCTCTCGCGATTGGTGACGATGAGCTCGACACCTCTACAGTCTTCTCCCGCAAACTTGCTCGCGGTTGGCTTAAACGTGCGGGGAACAAACCCTATTCCTGGGAGATTCATGGCGTGGAGGGCATCGACAAATCGGAAGTGATCCAACCAAGGAGCCCCGAAGAGCTGAAAAGGGGTTGCGGTGCCGCGGCCGACGCTAACATTTGTGAACTCAAGCTGAGCAGGTCCAGGGTAGATGTTCGCTTGAACCAAACTCCGCATATTCGGGCTCGGGTCAATCCATTCACAGCCTGTTGCATCAAACCAATCGCTCCGCTTCCAGCCTTCTACTTTCACCACACGGAGGTCACATTTGAGGTCTGTCTGCGTGTTTACGAGGACAGCGAGCTCTGCTAATGTCATCCCATGGCGTATGGGGATTGGGTGGATGGCCACAAACGAAAGCTTATCGGTATCCGCGATAGGACCTTCAACTATAGTTCCGCCAATAGGGTTTGGGCGATCGAGGATGGTCAGCGGGATGCCCGCTTTTGCAGCGGCTCGCATGCAGTGCACCAGTGTCGAGACATAGGTGTAGTAGCGGCAACCGATATCCTGGATGTCATAGACAAGGGCATCGAGACCCATTAGGTGGGATGGCTCAGGAGCGGTTCGTGGACCGTAAAGCGAGATAACAGGGATGCCGGTTTTTGGATCTGCGCTGTCTGGAACTCGCTCATCCACCGCGCCGCGGATACCGTGCTCAGGTCCAAAGAAGACCTTAAGGCTAATATCAGGGCTTTTGAAGAATGCATCTGCGGTTGCAATCCCCTGATGAAGCCGACCTGTGTGGTTTGTAATCAAGCCTATTTTCTTGCCGCGGAGGCCGGGGAAGTTGTTGGCCACGAGAACATCGGCGCCTGTTCGTGTCGTCATGCCGCTCCTCCGCGCGATGTCATTGTCTGTCCCATTGCAAGTGCCTGACTCGCCTTCCAAGTTGACTTCGGCTCGAAGTGCTTCCACAGATCACGGGAGAGCGTTCGTGCAAGCACCCAGCCTTCGTTTGCATTTCCCCAGCTTTGGTCTTTTTGGTTGCGCGTGATGATTGAGAAGACGTATGGGTTATTCGGCGCCTTTACGAAGAGTACTTCTGAGCGGCTTTGGTTGACTGCGCCATTTTTGCTGGCAACAAAGACATCCGGCGGAATCTGACTAATCGCTTCTTCATCCCAGTAGTTACGGCCAAGGCAGCGGAGCATCCGTTCACTTGATGCTGGCGAGAGCAGCCTTCCGGTAGCGATACGCTCCATGATGTCTGCGATTTCGCGCGGGCTTGTCTGGCCCCAGCCGTAGGTCGCTTGGGCATCCTTACGTCCATCGGTGCGGGAGTTGACCCGCGTTGCGGAGTAGCCAAGATCGGCCAGAATTCTGTTTATACGTGTGCCACCACCCGCGAGCGCCTGAAGCCAGAGGCTTGCCGTGTTGTCGCTAGTCGTTAGCATCAGCATGATTAACTTAGAGAGCTCAATCTTCTCTTTTCCCTTGAAGGAACCAAGAATATCTTCTCCTTCGTACAGGAGGTCCTCTGTGTATGTCAGCTTCTGATGATATTCAAGCTCGTGCTTTTCAAGCTTATCTAGAATGCCAATTACAATCGGCACTTTTACGATGGATGCGGTTGGGAAGAGCTCATCTGCACGGACGGAGGCGATGGTAGCGCGGCGGAGGTCTTTGACATAAATGCCAACTTCTCCTGGAAACCCTTTGACTAGACCTTCGATATGTGCCTGCAGGCGCCTGTCGATTTTTACATCCATTTAATGTGCCTCACCGGGGACGTTGTGACCGTATTCTAAGGTGAAGTTGTCCGATGTGACAGAGGCACTGGTGGGCGGTCTGGTGTATGTTGTGCTTGTTCTGGTCAGAAAACAGTGATGCCGCGGGGGTGATGCATAGTGTTTGCACTGAATTTTTACACAGAGTTATACGGTGAGGCCTTGCGCAAAGGGCGAAAGACCGCAACGATTCGCCTCGGGGATAAATCAGCCAAATATCAGGCGGGGCAGCTGGTTTGGATCACGCTTGGACCGCGATTTAGCCGAAGGATTAAGGTGTGTACTGCGATTATCGATGACGTCGATGTCAAACGTATTGTAGACCTCAGTCCGCGTGATCTGATGCGTGAGAATCCTGAGTTACGCGATGCAGATGAGCTGGTCGAACTGCTTGTCAGAATCTATGATCGGCCGATAGGTCCAACCGATGAAGTGACCGTAATCCATTTTTCACCCGTGGATGAATACGGCTTCGAATCGCCCATCTTGTAGACGAATCTGCCAAACGGCAGATTACGCTGGTGTGAGACGTATGGTTTCTGATAAGCACTTGCCCAACATTAATCATTGTTAGAACGATACGTAAGTTTTATTACGTATCGCTGAACTGATAATCATGTTGATACGTCGAAAACAACCAATGTCACTTCGAAGAATGCAACCACCAGTCGAACAAACCATTTTTGGAGTTTCGTTGTGAGCATCAGGATATTGCCAAGTGGATTTATGGCAGCCGCCAAAATTGCATCACTGGACGATGATGCCCGTTCGGCACTCTTTGACCACTTGGTTGCACAGGACTGGAACCGCTTTCACCGCTATGCGTATCAGCTGTCGCGCGGCAACTCGGACGACACGGATGACATCCTTGCGGAAACGATGATCGATGCCTTCAAGGCGTTTGATAAATTTTCTGGTGTCGGGTTTGACCGCTGGTTCTTCCGGATGCTGACGCGTAACCACATCGATATGGTGCGCCGTGCAAAGGTGAGACGCGCGTTCAGTCTCGATACCGGCTTTTTACAGGATGGCACCGATGGCAAGAAACTCCAGCTTGCTGGTACTGCCGAGCCTCCGGATGGTTTTATTGAGCATACGCTCTCGGAACCAATGCAGGCTGCACTTGATTCTCTAAACGAACAACATCGTGCCGCTTTACTTCTTGCTGATGTTGAGGGTCTGGACTACGATGAAGTTTCGCAAGTACTTGCTTTGCCCGTTGGGACTGTAAAATCCAGGCTCCATCGCGCCCGGGCGAAAATGCGTGCTGCGCTGGAATCATACGGATGCAACATCGGCTGAACAAAGTCAACTCCGCAAACGACCAACATAGCTTGGACGCTGAAGTTGACGGTCGACCCTGTATTGTTGACAATACAAGTGAACACATCAGTCATTTAGTGCAGGTTCCTACGGAAGAGTGCGTACGCTCTTATCACGATGTCTACCAACGCGTCCGTTTGGCGCTTGGGAATCCTGTTTATCTCATATGGATGCGTATTCGACGTACAACCGTGTACAGTCTGCCGGTCATCTGGGGCTTTGTAGGGTGTCTTACTGGACTAGCATTCGCTACTGTACACCAACACGTGACGCCATCGGTAAATCTACCAACCAAACAGGAAATGAATGCAGTTTTTGCATTACATGATTTGAATGAACTCTTAATCGCCAGCCACCCTCAAATTAGGGACAAGTCATGAAGCTGATGGCAATGGCACTCGCTGGTGGAACAGCTATCGTTGCCGCGATAGCCGGCTGGGAGCTGCGCTCCGCGTGGCTTGCCAAAACCTTGCAGATTCTTCCACCTACCGGAACAAACGGGCGTGTTGGAGAGTTACCACTGGCGAACTTGCTGCCCGATGAATGTGGTGGATATCGCAGAGTCAGCACCACTGAGAGTGGGCGGCAGCAAATATTTGTCAGGGGCAAGGCTACGGTATCGCTCTTTATCCCCGGTTCAAGCGCTGCTGACATTGCAGCTGCACCTGGTTGGTCTGTTCAGACCGGTTCTGATGGCAGTGCCATTTATACGATGGTGGGGAAAAATGACCACTGTGCTGTGGCGTTTACCTTCGAAAACCAACCCATTGTTTTGGCATCTCGTATCAAAACTGGACGCTTGATTGAGCTCGCTGAATCGATGAAGCAGGCCATGCGAAAGCGCAAATAGGCACTTATCAGTCAAAGTTGGTAAGGGTGCCGTGTGATCAACAACACAACACCCTTACTCTTTTTAGTGAGCGACTTCCGCCCGTAGTTTTGCTACCAGACCAGGATCGACCAGCGTCGCACAGACGGCTTCCAGTGCTTCAGCGACCTCTGCTGGGCGTGACTTACGCACTTCTTGAATCGATTCCCGTAAGAAGGACATATGCGCTGCGTCATCGAGGAGCAGGTGGTCAATCAAGCGCAGGAGTGTGACATCGCCTTCTGTGACCGCTAGGTCACGAATCGTTGCCAAGCCTTCAATCTCATAACATTCCCAAGCGAGGCTGTCGATAAGGACTGCTTCAGGTGTATCGATTGGCGGAATCCACTGGTTTTCGCTCAGCTCACGTGTCCACGTATCGCGACACATTTCATCCGTATAACCTGCACGCAACATCAACCATTCTTGAAGTCCGACGAGGTGCTTGCTTTCCTCATAGGCCCAGCGCGTCATGAACCATGCGCGTCCACGGGATGAACGCTGCGACTGTAACGCACGGGATGAATAGTCAGGGAGGAACATCAACTCAACATAGCGACGCTCTACCGCGGCGATCAGCTCTTCGGATGCCGGCGTTTCTGGGAGTTCATTCCAAGGGATGTCATTCCAGAGGTTCCAAGTGCGGTGCTGGTCAGCATCACGGAAAAACTCCTGGTACCGCTTGTACATCCGCCGCTCGGATGGCTCATCCACCATCGCCGCAGCGCTTGCCTCCGATGTTCCATCGTGTAGCTGGTTTAGTTCGTCGTGTTCGCGTTTACGCAACATAAGTGCTCTTCTCTCCTGTTTTCATGGTGTATCAGATGGCAAATTTTCAGGCATGGGTCTTTTGTCCCAATGTCTCATGCCGAATGGGGGATTCAGTCGCGTTTGAACGCTGCATACGGAATCAGCTCAAAGACATCCACATCTACACCGGGGGAGTAAAGGACGCTTGGTGGTGGGATGTCGCGGACATCACAAAGGGGAAACTCCGCATCAAATTTTGTGAAGTCAACAGTCGCATCGGAAAGACGGTACGGCTTGTGATGCACCTGCCCTGTATGTAGCGTGCCCCGATGGATACAGTGTAGGAGATAGCGCTCCGCAGCCCACCATGCAAAAGTGCCGGGCTCAGCTGGAAGCGGTTCTCCCGCCGAAATGGTTGCTGAGAGCGCTACATCTAAGCCAGGCTTGTAGCTCGATGTGCGGTACCGATATTCATTTCCTTGCACAACACCGTTCATCTTTGCATGGAAATAGGGAAGTGAAAATGTCAACCGTGCGATGGCACACGCGATTGCATTTGCAGCATCCAGGCTGAAAAACCATACTCCCGGAGCCTTACCATCGATGTGGACATACGTTCGCACATTGCACTCGGCAAAGTTACTCAGCCCGGGCACGCAAGGGGCCCAAACAGGTCTGACATTCCGCATTTGAAAAGGCACCAATGCAATCCAAGCAAAACCATCAAATGTGTCTACCGTGAGCTCGGTCGGAAGCGCCTGCTGGATAACATCCACCGGAACCGGCCAATGGATGAACAGCAAATCTCGCCACGACTGTTGCATCACGGGAGGTCTTCCCGGGTGCCGCGTCCAGTACGCACGCTCATCCTGTGTGACATTCATGTTGTATATGCTACCTTCCGTTTGCATGTCAGGAACCAATGCAAAGCGCATTGCGTAGACTGTCCAGAAGCCGCGGAAGCGGTAGGATGAACGCGGGAGCCAACATGGAACCGGATCAGATTGCAGACACCCTCAAACGCCTTGGAAATGCCGCCAAGGAAAAGCTCATTGACACCATGGGCGATGGCGTCCTGCCTGGCCGTAAGACTACTGAATGGCCCCCGATGAGGGATGAGACCATGATGCCAATGGAACCGGATTGGGATGAGATTGATCGCCGTGCAAATGGAATCATCCTGACCTACACCGCCGTCAGCGCTGCTGCAAACCTCCTGCCATTCGGTTTGGATATCGCCGCAGTTACTGCAACATTTTCCAAAATGGCCACGGAGCTGTCGGGTGTCTATCAGGTTCTCGTCTCGGCAAAGCGTGCCCGGCAAATGGGTTTTGCCATCGCAACCACTACGGTAACCGTTCTCGGTGGTGCCTTTGGAGCCGCATATGCAGGCTCAAGGCTTGCTAAGTTTATTCCCGGTGCGGGCTACCTTGTGTCCGTTGCCATCCAGGCACCTATCACAGCCGCTGTAGCCTGGGCGGCCGGCGAGACGCTGAAGCATTACTTCAAAGACTGTCGCCGCGGTACCGAACCAAGCATCCAGGCACTTTCGGAGTCGTTCGCCAAAACCCTGCACCTCAAGATTCGGGACTTCAAGATCAAGCAACCGGTGGACTCCGCCGATGCTGGAACAGCATCGACAATCCCGGTCCCGCCCAATGCGCCGCCGGCTCCCGTTGTTGATCCTGTAGAGGATTGCATCGAAAAGCTGGCATCCTTGCACGCCTTAATGCACTCAGGGGCCATCACTGCCGAGGAATACGAGCTCAAAAAAGCCGAGCTCCTCTCACGCATTTAGTTTGAACTCTGACCTCCTGCCGCGGGATTGGCATCCTCAACGCACCATCCCCGCGGCGGCATATGTACACATCCCGTTTTGTGCCAAAAAGTGTGGCTACTGCGATTTCAATGCCTATTCTGGCTATAAAGATGGCACGAAGTCGCGCTACATCGATGCCATTTGCCACGAAATCATCACTCGTGGCGAAGGTGGAGCACCACTATCCTCCGTCTTCTTTGGCGGTGGCACGCCCACGCAGCTTCCGACAGCCGCTCTGGTGAAAATCATCGATGCGCTTCGGGACACGCTGGGGATTACCCCAGATGCCGAAGTCACGCTCGAAGCGAATCCAAATGATGTACGCCTGCACGATTGGAATCGCCTGAAGGATGCCGGTGTAAATCGGGTTTCGTTTGGTGTGCAGTCATTTAATCCATCCGTTCTGCGGATGATAGACCGGACACACGCTCCCGAAGACGCAGGAACAGCCATTGAAATCGTACGGATGGCTGGAATCGACAATCTCTCCATTGACCTGATGTTTGGTCTCCCGAGGCAAACACTGGCCGATTGGCGCCGGACTCTCGACCATGCATTTGCATTGAATGTCCCACATTTGTCCATTTACGGGCTCATCCTGGAAGAGAACACCCCATTCTGGGGACGGCTTCAGCGTGGTCGGATGGTTTTGCCCGGTGATGTCGCGCAGGCGGCGATGCTTGAGCTGGCGATGGATCTGAGTGCAAAGGCGGGCTATGACCGCTATGAGCTGAGTAACTATGCCAAACATGGATTGCAAAGCCGTCACAACCGGGTGTATTGGCGTAATGACCCATATTGGGGGTTTGGTGCAGGTGCCGTTGGTTATGACAATGTGGACCGAACGACTAACGTGATGCGGCCAAGCCGCTACATAGATGCGATGCTTGGTGGGAACGCAATCAGCTTTGAAGCCACGGAGACACCAGATTTGGCTGGAAGCATCGGTGAGACGCTGATGCTTGGGTTACGCCTTCCGGAAGGAGTCGACCTTTCGGAAATCTCGAATCGGTACGGTGTGGATATGCGGGCGATGTTCTCTGATGAGCTTGCTGCTGGCATAGGTGCAGGGCTACTTGAAATGTCTGGCAGTGCGTTGCGACTGACGCGCCACGGGACGATGTTTGCAAACGATGCGATGATGCTCTTTATTGCCTAGTGGAGGTCATTCAGCCTTCGCGTCCGCGCCGATGTTCGATTTCCAGCTGATGTTGCCGTTCCTCGTGGAACGGCTCAGTGTGAATCACAACTTCCGTGTTAGGTAGTACTCTACGGATAGCATCCTCGAGCTCCTCGGTGATCTGATGCGCCTCGCGAAGCGAGAGATCATCTTCCACTTGAATATGCACATCGACGTGGCGGTCTGCACCGCTCTTACGCGTTCTTAGCTTATGAAATCCGAGGACACGCTCATCTTCATTAAAAATGCGTTCGATTAGGACAATCTCGTCATCCGGTAAACGGCCATCCAGCAGAAAGTCAACTGCACCGCGCCCAATGTGCCAAGCGGCATTCAGGACCATGAGCGAGACGGCAAAGCCGATGATGGAATCGATACGGTCGTAGCCAGTCAGCTTGGTCGCAATTAGGCCAGCAAGGACGCCAAGTGATGTCCAGACATCTACGAGTAAATGCTTGGCATCTGCAGCAAGCGCAGGCGAGTCTGATTTGCGGGCGACATTGCTGAGGTGAGCGGACACGGCAAAGTTGGCAGTCGCGCTGATGACCATGATGCCTATCCCCAGAGCGCCGACGTGGACATTTGGCTCAGTCCCAAGGAGGCTGCGTGTCGCCTCGACGGCAATCGCGATGGCGGCAGCACCAATAATGACAGCTTCGGCAAGTCCAGAGAGGCTTTCGATTTTGCCATGGCCATAGGGATGATCATCGTCGGCAGGCTGCGTTGCCTTTCGAATAGCAACGAAGGCAACCAAGCTGGCAACGACATCGGTGGCGCTGTGAACCGCCTCACCCTTGATCGACACACTGTGGGTTATCAGGCCAATCACGGCCTTAGTGATGACGAGGGAGACACCAACCCCGATGGACCAGCGAGCGGCATTGATCTTGGTGCGTTCGAGATGGGTCATGCGAAGACATATTCTAGCGTTACAATCAAATTGTTGCGATTGGTTAATGTACGTGGATGCGGGTTACATGCGTTATGCAGTAAGGTAACCTATGCAACGCCGAGCCTTCACACTGATTGAGCTTCTTGTCGTCATTGCCATCATCGCGATTCTGGCCGCAATCCTCTTTCCTGTTTTCGCACAAGCACGTGAAAAGGCGAGAGCAGCCAGCTGTATGTCTAACATGCGCCAGCTTGGACTTGGTTTGCAAATGTATTTCAGCGACTATGACGACACAATCTTCTTCTTTGGGCACAATGTTGACCGAAGTCGTGTGAACCCTAGCGCTGCGCTCGGTGCAAACGCATCGAACCGCTGGTGGAATCAAATCCTCCCATACACCGCCAATGATAAAGCGCTGCTGATTTGTCCATCGGATAGTGGAAAGAAACCTAATAGCACCGATGGCAAACCGCGCTCTTACGTAGCAAATCGTGCTGCAGAGAGCCTCAATCTTTCGCAGGTGGAACGCCCAGCTGACATTGTTGTCGTTACGGAGAAGGGTGTGCCGTTTGATGACTCGTGGTTTGAGCCGCCCAAAAACCTCTACATCAAACCCGGTTTTGGTGAGCCTGTGCTGGCGCTTACGCGGCATACCAATGGAGTAAATGCAACATTTTTCGATGGTCATGCAAAGTGGATGTCGAAGGGGCAGGTTCTCTCGGAACCATGCGGACTTCCATGGTCAGGCGTGGACCTCATGCGCCAATACCCTTTGCCGTTACCGGATCCAGGCCGAACCCCTTGGCACCAAAACTGCCCAAATTAGCGAGCCACGGACATACAACGGTAAACACCGCTGAGGTTTGTAACCTTAGCGGTGTTTTTACGATCAACCTTCTTTGTTGAGTGCCGGTGGCGTCATCGGTGCCGCATCGATTTCTGGCCAGCCGTGGTCAATGCCGTGGTGCTGTTCCCAGGCATAGGCTGCGCGGAGAGCCGCATCCTCGCGCCAGAGATTTCCCGTAAATTCAATCATCACAGGCATACCTTTATCCGACATCCCACACCGCGTGATCACCGTCGGGTGCCCCGTAAGGTTTGTCCAAGTAATGCTCGGCATCGCAAGGCCTGGGGTGATGTAGACATCGATGCCGCGAAGTGCCACATCCATGCGATCTTGAAGCTCGGAGCGAACCTGCATCGCAGAAATGTAATCCGCCGCAGGAATCAGGCTTCCAATTCGAAATGTGTTCGGCCAGTTCCAGTCATCCTGTTGTACTAGCTTTGGCAGTCGGCCGTCTGAGATGAGATCGCTGAATGCCGCTGCACCTTCGGCGCCAATGATGATGTCGGGCAGCGCGGCAAAGGCTGGCTCGCTTGCGGGTAGCGTCACGGGAATCAGCTCTGCACCTTGGCTTTTGAAGAAGTCGAGGACAGCTTGCTGACTCTTCTCGGCACGCTTAAAGCCGGCGGTATCGAAGCCGATTTTGAGGCCTTTGATACCCGATGTTGCATCCCAGCGGAAGCCAGCATTGATGGTCGTTCGGTCATCCGGATCCGGACCACAAATCGCGGACAACACGATGGCGGCATCGTCGATCGAGCGCGTTATCGGCCCAATCTTGTCCA
>JAURHZ010000046.1 GCA_030833025.1 Armatimonadota bacterium | reverse complement strand
GGAGACCTTGTTGCGACCGAAGCACCAACAACCTTTATCAACAATATTCCCGGTGGTGGTCAGCTGCGTGGTGGAGGCCACTGGACTCGTGATTTGGCACTAAGCAAAGATAGCAAAACCTTGTATGTGTCCGTTGGTTCTATATCAAATGTGGATGACCCTGATGTCAACACCAACGAGACCAGACGCGCGGCCATTCTCGAATATGATGCCAACACTGGCATTGAGAGAGGCACATATGCATCCGGTATTCGTAATCCTGTCGGTCTTGCTATTCATCCTAAAACAGATGCCTTATGGACATCGGTAAATGAACGCGATGGACTCGGGGATCACCTTGTTCCTGACTACGTTACGCATGTAGAGCGTGGGGGATTTTATGGATGGCCATACTACTACATTGGAGCAAATCAGGATCCACGACACGCTGGAAAGAAATCTGAATTGGCAGGGAAAGTCATTGTTCCTGATGTCCTTCTACAAAGCCATTCTGCGGCGCTAGACCTTTGTTATGTGAATGATGGGCTATCTGAAGCCTATAGGGATGCTTTCTTTGTCGCACTCCATGGTTCATGGAATCGCTCCATCCGAACTGGCTATAAAGTCGTGCGTGTACCGCTAACCAATGGGAAAGCTGAAGGTACATATGAAGATTTCATGACCGGGTTTGTCGTAGATAACAAAGGCGTGTGGGGGAGACCTGTTGGTGTGACACTTGGAAACGATGGGGCACTCTACGTAACAGACGACTTCTCAGGGTCGGTTTGGCGTGTAAGCGAATTGGAAAAGTAGACCTAGTCGGTTATCCGATTTAGTGCCGCGATGATGGCTGTATCTTTCAACTGCTTCGTTTGCTGGAAGACTCTGAAAAATGCAGCCTCATTCCGACGTCGGTTTACCAACATCCCGCTTGTGTTTGATTGGCCACCAGAGGACAAGCACCAGATGTGGATGATTGTCTCAAGCAAAGTGTGGGCTTTTTGTCGAAGTTCAAGTCGTTCATTTACTGCAGTGGCACTGATATTTGAAATCATTGCATACGCTTCTGAACGAAGTTTTCCAAAAGCTGAAAACAGCCTGTCAAATGTCCCTTGATTATCGGCTTTGACCTCGCGACTCCAATCAACGAGACAACGACCAATAAGCCCAAGGATTGGCGATATAGATGTCACAAGCGTGACCTCGTCCTGACTCGATAAGTCAGACACCGGCCTAATGCAAATCATGTTCTCGATAGGCACTTTCACGTCAAGCACCACTTCACATGTGTCTGTACGACGAACAGCGGCAAGTGCTTGAGGTCGGCCAATTCTGTAACTATCCGAAGGAACGTGCGGGAGTCGAACGTATGCGTGATTGCCATTGGGGAGTGTTGCTCCGTAAATGACCCACGATAACCAGCTTGAACCAGTTACCCAAGGGGCAAATCCTCGCAGCACGAGGTCGTCTCCACTGAGCTCAGCCTTTAGGCATGGACTGCTTCGGCGTAAATGACCGAAACCGACACCTAACAGGCTACTACTATCCCAGAACGATCCGAGTGTGCTGCCGTCCGAGCGTCTAACAATACTGGATGCTCCCCAGTGCTGTGTAATAACAAACCATGTATCGAGACATCCAAACGCGATTTGCTCGGTAATAGCAAACCTAGACGCAACATTCCAGACGGAATCAGGGGCTGTCACAACGGTTACCAATCCAGAAGTAACCAAGTGGTCTAGAAAGGACCCAGGAAGAAAGTCGTTGGTACCTACAACACTTCCAGGTACGAGTACAGAGTCAACCAGCTGGTCGACTCTCAGTCTGAAGTCCTCACTTGGCTGAACCAACCAAGGAAGGACATCATCTCTACACATAGATGATTGTGGATAAGACATTTGTACGTACGCCGGTACGCTTTTCAATGAGTTTGCGAACCTGATACCGAATAGCACCAGACAAGCTGCTTTGCCCTGTATCGCCGCCATTCTCAGCCATTCGAATGTCATCTGGGTCAGATTCAGTGAAAATGCCGGCAACCGTGTCGATGATTTCGAGGACTAAGTCAGTTTCATCCTCCATAAAGGCAACGCCTCTTGAGACCACTTCAGGACCACCAATAAGTTCTGCCGTTTCTCGGTCAACGACCATGCTCAAGACAACAAATCCGCCTTCCGCAAGAAACTGACGATCCTTGACCACCACTTCGTGAACTGGATACATACCACGTTGCCCAAGCATCACTGCACCGCAGGCTACTCTGTCAACAATCTGGCCGCGGACTTCATTGAGCTCAAGGACATCGCCAATGGATAGCTCAAATACGTCATCCTTCAACCAACCCATATCAACGGCATTCCTGCCATAGAGGGCAAGCATTCGCTTTTCGCCATGAACAGGGATTACATATTGTGGATTAACCAAGTTGAGGACCAGTCGGAGCTCTTCGGCATATCCGTGTCCACTGACGTGAACAGGCATCATTCCTTCATAAATGACCTTGGCACCAAGAGCAACGAGTTTGTTTACAATGGTCCAAACGGCGGTTTCATTGCCAGGAATTGGTGTTGCACTCAGAACGATGGTGTCGCCCTTACGGACTGTGACATAACGGTGATCACCATTTGCCATTTTAGACAAGCCAGCCAGTGGCTCACCCTGTGACCCAGTTGTGAGAATCGTCAGGTTCTTGTCGGTTATTGAATCGATATCTTCCGCTTTAACGCGAATATCATCCGGTAGATTGATGTAGCCAAGGTCTACACAAATATCGATGTTTTGGACCATCGAACGTCCCATCGCTGTAACTTTACGGCTGTAACGACGGGAAGCATCGATTGCCATTTGCATCCGGTGGATCTGACTTCCGAACGATGCAATGATCACACGCCCTGGTGCTTCCGCAATGATTCGTTGGAATGAGTCTGCAACGATTCGCTCACTAGGAACATACCCAGGTCGCTCCACGTTTGTAGTGTCGCTCACAATTGCGAGAACGCCATCCTCACATAAGCTACACAGTTTTGGTAGATCAAACGTCTGACCATCCACTGGTGTTTGGTCCAGCTTGAAGTCACCTGTATGAACAACAGTACCTGCAGGAGTCTTAATGACGAGTGCGAATGAATCAGGAATAGAGTGTGCAACGCGAACGGGATGAATCTCAAAGGTTCCGATTTTGACAACATCATTCGGACCAAAAGCAGTAATCGTCGTACTGTCAAGGACGCGTCGTTCTTGTAATCGCCCCTTAATCATCGCTGCAGCGAGAGGCGGAGCAAAGATAGGGATATTCCCAAGGATTGCGATTACGTAACCTAGCGCCCCTATGTGATCTTCATGCCCGTGTGTAACGACAATCCCTTGGATACGCTCACGATTTTCAACCAAGTAACGGATGTCCGGGACGATAATGTCGACCCCAAATTGCTTCTCATCAGGGAACATCAATCCTGCATCGACGACGAGAAGCTGATCGTCCACTTCGTAGACGTACATGTTCTTACCGATTTCGCCAACGCCGCCGAGAGGGATGAACCTAAGATTTGACATTAATTCTCCAAAAGCCTAAAACCCATGAATGTGCTGTTTACGGTAATAAATCTCCAATGGGACAGCACACAGCAGAGTAATAACTGCATTAAACACTACTCCGAGCACGATATCCGTCATCGCCAATGTAGCAACATACTTTGGGTGGGCGATGATCGCAGCGATTATGTCCATCAAAATGCATGACATCACCGTAATCACCGCAAGGAGCCAGCCATGATTGATTAGACTTAGACCGGCTTTTATTGACAAATATATCGCCAGAACACTACGAAACAATGTGATGGGAATGCTCTCGGTACCGACAGCAACCCGCGTTAGAACAAGTCCGGCGGTCAGCGGAAAAACGTGAATGCGGGGATAGGTCGATAGCAGCGCAATCGTTATCATCGGGAAATTTAACAATGCCGCAAAATGCGAGGTTGCACTGAGTGATGACTGAATGCCTGCTGAGAGGATGATCAATAGGGTGGCCAACCAATCCTGCCACCTCATCGCTTCTCCTCAAATGTATCTGCGCCACTCTGCGGCGGTAATGCTATTACGGTTCGAATCGTCACTGGATTTTCAGCGTATGGCGCGACAACAGCAGTCCGTTCGATTCCTCCAGGTGCCAAAGTCGTCGATCTGATGACTCCGACGGGGATGTCACTTCGAAACACTCCACCTTCGCCACTGGTCACGATTTGATCCCCAGGTGCAAGCATCAACTCGGGGCGAACATAGTGCAACAACGGCTCTTTATTTGAGCCTTGACCATCGAGAATGCCCGTTCCAACAAATGTCCCACTACGTAATACTTTTACGCCGACATGCGAATCTCTGTCTTGAATCAACCTTACTTTGGCGAAAAGGGGGCCAGCAATAACGACCTTTCCAATCAATCCTTTTGTCGTTCGAATGGTGCTGTTGCGTAGAATTTTTTGTCCAGTGTTATCGATAGATACCGATGCACTTTCAAGGGATGGATACCAAAATTTGACATCCGCTACAACTGGACGGTCATTCTCGACTTTCGGTAGCCCTAATATCTCACGATAGTTAATGTAATCTGCTTCAATCTTACTTAAGCGTTCAATTTGAAGTTTGAGCTGGCCATTTTCGGCGGCAAGCCGATCACGGTCGATGAGAATTTCAGAGCCGGATGTCAGAGAGCGTTTCATCCGATCTGCCCAATCAATCACATCACGTCCACCTGAAGATACTCCACCTGCTACAAACGCAACTCCATCGAGAATCACATTGGACTGTCCGGAACGTCTTGCCTGGATTGTTGCCATGAGTAAGACGAGACCAATCACCATAGGAACGAATACCAATTTTGATACACGTTTTGGCCCACTAGGCACGGTTCCGGTTCTGGCAGGACGTATCACTAAGTACCTTAACTGTTTGCGTGAATGAGTGCGTGACGAAGGGCCGGTACACGTTCCACTTCATCAAGAATCTTTCCACATCCCATAGCAACACATGTAAGTGGATCATCTGCGATGAACACCGGCATTTCAGTCGCCCGGTGGATAAGCTCATCAAGTCCGCGTAACAAAGCTCCGCCTCCTGCAAGGCAAATTCCTGAATCCATGATGTCCGCTGCAAGCTCAGGGGGCGTCCGTTCCAGTGCTTGCTTGACGGCTTCGACAATCTGTGCGATTGGTTCCGATATAGCTTCACGAACTTCAACGCTTGACAGAGTGGTCTGCTTTGGTAAGCCACTGATTAGGTCTCGTCCGCGTATCTGCATTGAAACTTCTTCGACGAGTGGGAATGCAGAGCCGACCGTCAGCTTTATTTCCTCAGCGGTCCGATCACCAATCAACATCCCATGATAACGACGTACGAAGCTAACAATCGCTTCATCGATTTTTTCGCCGGCAATGCGAACGCTTTGGCTTGTAACAATTCCAGCGAGACTAATCACTGCAACTTCCGTCGTTCCTCCACCAATATCAACGACCATGCATCCACAAGGTTCTTCAACACGGAGCCCCGCACCGATGGCTGCGGCCATTGGCTCCTCCACGACAAAAGCATCTCTTGCTCCTGCTTTTCGTGTTGCATCCAATACAGCACGGCGCTCAACTTCTGTCACTCCGCTCGGTATCCCAACAACAACCTGTGGCGCAGTCCACCACTGCCTACGGGTCGATCTGTCAATAAAGTAGCGGAGCATTGCCTCAGTCTGTTCAAAGTCAGCAATCACGCCGTCTTTGAGGGGGCGTACAGCTTTAATGTGTCCTGGAGTTCGACCAAGCATTTGTTTCGCATTTGCGCCAACGCTAAGAATCTGCCCAGTTTTTGAATCGACAGCTACCACTGAAGGCTCACGGACAAGAATGCCTTTGCCATGGACATGTACCAAGGTATTAGCAGTGCCTAGGTCAATACCAAGATTTCGTGTGAATCGACCAAATATGTCCTGTACGCGTCGCATTAAGCAAACCACTTTTCTCGAGGCAAAATTCGTTGAAAACTACCAAACTAACTCGTCCGATATTATAACCTCACGAACCGACTTTCGAAGGATGTCAATAAAGCCAATGATTCAACCGCCACTAACCAAAAGTCAGATTTCTGAACTCCAAAAGTTGGTTACTCAAATTGCTTATGAAGGCTTGGGGCCATCCGCAACGCCAAAACTCCTATTGCTCCTTGAGGAATTTCCTGCGGGAGACATCATTGGACTCCTATATCCAGCTCTTGCCGAAGACATGACATACCGCGGTATCTGTAGCGTCTTGGCGGAAGCGTGGGAAACCATTGAGGATGAATCCCTCAAGCGACTGGCGAGGTTGAATCTGGCAAAGGTTCATCTTGCACGAGCGAATCAAACCTCCGGCAACATATCCCGAAGAGCCATCGACAACGCTGCAGCAACGCTTGACTCACTACCCGCCAAAGCGCAAGATTGGGAATTGGTAGAACTCAAGGCAGACATAGCTGTTCTTCGCGGCAAGAACGCTGATGCTATTGCCCTCTACAAAAGGATTCCCGTGACATCACGGCCACAAGGGGAGATTCAGGCAAAAGCCGGCGCGGCTATGCGACTCGATGGAAAGTTGGACGAATCGCTTGCGACGTTGCAGGCTGCGATTAAGCGCGAGTCAGGTAGTTCAGCCGATCACAATCGATCTTGGCATGAGCTCCAACAGGAACAAGGGCTTACCTTTCTAGCAAAAGGTGATGTATCAGCAGCAGGGGTCTGTTTGGTTTCAAGTGCCAAGCTAAGCAAAACGATTGTGTTTTCACCCAGATTGGATCTTGCGATTCAAGTGGCTCGCAAAGGCAATCAGGCAGCCGCAAAGACGTATATCGTAAATGTCGTCAATTGGAACAACAGTGTTTCAGAGTCAGTCTTGACTAAGGTTATTCTTAGATGAGCGCGCTAATAATTGGTCTCTTCATCGTACAGCTGGCCGTCCTAATGACTGTTGCGATTGCCGTCATCCTTGTATACAGCCCGCTGAAGCGCATTGTCCCACCCTTGAGAAACCTTCTGACTGTAGGTAAGGCACTTACAGTGACTATTGGTGGCATTGTTATAAATACTAAACGTATTTTGGGACGAGCAATATCGAATGTAGCAACGGTCTCTAGGCTGTTTAGAGGTCGAGGAAAGTCAAACACAATTCGACTGTCTGTGACAAAAGTCTTCGCAGCACTTGCTACGGCTAGGCGCTTGCTTGGGGTTATCAAGATTGTTCGGCAATTTGGCAAGAACAAGTTCTGGGGAACATTTCGAATATTTATGCTGTTGGGCCCTGTCGTTGTGCCTGCCCTAACAGCCATTAAGAGGTTTATAAGAAAGCCCGCAACAGCTACAGCTGGATAGGAGTAAGTATGGAACTTAGAAAGTGGCGATCGCATGAAGGCGATTTGCTGTGGACCGTTAACATCGATGGAACCGAGCGTGTCCTTGACACAAACTTAGATGACATTCTTTGTTCTGAGGACCCATTGGATTTCGTGCTGGCAACAACGACATCGTTTCGCTTACCGCCCGGCTCAACGTTGATTGCACCTATTGACAAACAGGAAATATGGGCTAGCGGCGTCACGTACGAGCGTTCCCGAGATGCCCGCATGGAAGAGTCCAAGCAGGGCGGGGATTTTTATGATCTGGTCTACGATGCCGATCGTCCCGAACTCTTCTTCAAAGCATCTCCGTGGAGAGCAACCGGGCATATGGGCAGCATTCGTGTCCGACAGGACTCAACATGGGATGTTCCAGAACCCGAGCTGACACTGATCGCCAATAATTGTGGACATATCGTGGGAGCTACGATTGGCAATGATGTTTCGAGTCGAAGCATTGAAGGTGAAAATCCACTCTATCTTCCACAGGCAAAGTCATATAACGGCTCATGCGCCTTGGGCCCATGTATAAGACTTTTAGATGCAAACTTCAGCCTGCCAGACTTGCGTGCTATTGACATTGACTTGAAAATCAAGCGAAACGGCGAAGTAGTCTTTGATGGAAAAGCATCGACATCGACAATGAAGAGACACGTGGATGACCTTGTCGGATGGTTGTATCGCGAGCTTGATTTCCCCTATGGCGCATTCCTCATGAGCGGTACAGGTATCGTTCCTGACCTGCCCTATACGATGGTCGCTGGGGATGTTGTAAGTATATCGATGTCCGGCTTAGGTACGTTGACGAATATCGTCATCTAATACCAGCCGAACCCTCCACCGATATATACTGAGCCTATGAAATGGCTCTATGGAATATTCGGCGTGATGGTAGCCGTGGTTGTGTTGCTGTGCCAACCCGTTTTGGCTCAGCAACCTTCCACGCCCCCGTGGCAGGATCCCTCTGTCGTCGGAATTAATAAGCTTTCAGCACGTGCAGAGTTTTCTTCCTACACGCGGATCGAAGATGCCGTAGCTGCAGTATCCGAGAAGAGCCCTTGGCTTAAGTCTTTAAATGGTACTTGGAAGCTTAGCTGGGCAAGCCGTCCTTCAGACGCGCCCGTGAATTTTCATCAGCCAACGTTCGATGACAGTAAGTGGAAAACAATTCCCGTTCCTTCCTGCGTCGAACTACAAGGTTTTGGTATACCTATCTATACCAACATCACGTATCCATTCCCGGCAAAACCACCTGTCATAGATGACCGCTACAACCCAACAAGTAGCTACCGGAGAACCTTTACCGTTCCATCCACCTTCGATGGTAAGCGTGTCAGGCTTCGCTTTGACGGTGTTTACAGTGCATTTTGGGTTTGGATCAATGGAAAACGTGTTGGTTATTCCGAAGATAGTAAGGGTCCAGCTGAGTTCGATGTAACTGACTTCCTGGTCAAGGGAACAAATGTCCTAGCTGTCCAAGTGTATCGATGGTGTGATGGTTCCTATCTCGAAGATCAAGATATGTTCCGCTATTCCGGTATCTTTCGCGATGTAACCCTACGCGCGATGCCTGCCGTGACCGTGGAAGACTTCGATGTCAAGACCGAGCTGGATTCAAAATATACAAATGTCCGCGTTGATGTTGGACTCAACATTCGGAACTCCTCACCAGAGAACGCATCGGTTCGGCTGGATATGGCTATTTACGATGCCACAGGCAAGCGAGTTCAAGAATCACTTGCGAGTAGTACTGTCAATTCGAATGCACATAGTACAGATGTCAGTAAGTGGTCTCTAAATTTAAACAATCCACTGAAGTGGACAGCTGAAACTCCTAATCTCTACACCGTCGTCATTTCCGTCAAATTGAATGGACAGTTTTCGGAATTTATTTCGGTCAAAACAGGATTTCGCAAAATTGAAACGGACGGCGGAGTCTTCAAAATAAACGGACGTCCCGTAAAGCTTCTAGGGGTTAATCGCCACGAGCATGACCCAGACACAGGACGCACGGTATCGCTTAGCAGGATGATTCAAGACATCCAGTTGATGAAGCGTTTCAACATCAACTGTGTTAGAAATGCGCATTACCCTAATGACCGGCGATGGTACGACCTGTGTAATGAATATGGTCTGTACGTCGTCGATGAAGCAAATATCGAATCCCACGGCATGGGATATACCTTCGAACGGTCCCTTGGAAACAATCCTGTTTGGGAAAAATCACATCTCGATCGCACATCCCGGATGTACGAGACGCGTAAGAACTACCCATGCATTGTGATGTGGTCGCTCGGGAATGAAGCCGGTCCAGGTAGTAACTTTGAGGCGACATCCAAATGGCTGCACTCAGTAGATTCCTCTCGTCCAGTGCACTATGAACGCTATAACCAAGTAGCGGATGTCGATTCGGTGATGTATCCGGAAGTTTCCTACGTGGAGAATGCAGGCAAACAAAAATCGGATAAGCCTTTTTATGTTTGCGAATATGCACACGCGATGGGTAATGCTGTCGGCAATCTACAAGAGTATGTCGCTGCGTTTCGTTCATCTCCGCGAAATATGGGAGGCTGTATTTGGGACTGGGTTGACCAGGGGCTCCGCAAAAAGCGTCCTGACGGTAAAGGCTGGTACTTTGCCTATGGTGGAGATTATGATGACAAGCCCAACGATGGCAACTTTTGCTGTAATGGCCTTGTGCCACCTGACCGAACCGTTACACCTAAGCTGTATGAGGTCAAGAAGTGTTATCAACCTGTCATCTTCCAACTAAGCGAGGATAAGCGGAAACTTACTCTACGTAATTACTTTTCGTTTACAAATCTCAATCGCTATCGGGTGACGTGGGAACTAAGCATCGATGGAAAACGCAAAGCAGCCGGCACGTTACCAGTCCTCTCATGTGATCCACTTAGCACGGTCGTTGCAGATGTAGTACTCCCTAAGTTCACCCTTACGAGTGGTCAGGAAGCATTTGTTACATTCCGCCTGTTAGATAAAACGTCCACAAAGTACTCACCAGCAGGTCACGAACTTGCGTGGCAACAGTTCCAAATAGGTCAACAAATTGCAAAGTCATTTACATGGCCATCACAGCCAGTAAGTAAGAGTCCTTGGACGTCGACCAACATCGGAAACAAGGTTGTCTTTACCAATACAAAAACGCGTGTTCGTATTGGTTTTGACCGTAAGTTAGGAATTCTCACATCACTTTTCGTCAAGGGCCAGAGTTTTCTGACAGCTGATGGGCTTACTCTAAACACTTACAGGGCGTTGACTGACAATGATACGTGGTTACGCGATGCTTATGTCAATTCGGGCCTTTCGGCTCTAAATCCATCAGCAACAACGTTTAGACATCGCCTTGATACAAAAACAGGTGTACTCATCGTCTCCGCAGACATCGATTTTCATGGCGGAAAATCAGCTGGTTTTATGACCAAGTGCACGTACCACGTTTTTCCAGATGGAGTAGTTCGCATCCGATTTGATGTAAATCCATATGGCGATATGCCACCGCTACCACGACTGGGAATCAAATTCGCAATGCCGTCCGGTTTCGAAGATACATCCTGGTTTGGACGTGGACCGAGCGAAAGTTATCCGGATAGAAAATCAGCGATGGATATCGGCTTGTGGAATGCCAAAGTCCAAGAGCACTTTGTGGATTACGTTCGCCCTCAGGAGAATGGAAACAAAGAGGACTGCAGATGGTTTGCACTGCGAAATGCCAAAACGGGTGGCCGTCTGTTGATGGTAGCTGAGCGCGAGGCTGTTGCAATGGGAGTTAGTCATTATGTCCCTCAGGACTTAGATGCATCCCGGCACCGTAATGGCCAAGAGAAACGATACATCCCGCTGCCAACGAGAAAAGAAACCTACGTCACGCTTGACTGGCTTCAGATGGGACTTGGCGGGGCATCCTGTGGTCCAGGGCCACTCGGAAAGTACATTTGTCGCCCGATGAAAGCATCAATTGTGTTCTCGTTACGGCCTCTGCTAAATTCAAAAGTGCATAGTGGTGTCGCTGCTAGAAAGACATTACCAATTCTCGACCCTCCGACAATTAATCGGGATGAGCGGGGGATGGTGACGTTTAGCGATGTCTTCCCGGGAGCTAAAGTTCAAGTACTTGTCAATGGAGCTCCAGTTCCACTCTCCAATGGGAATGCGCTTTACGTTCCGGGAAAGGCCGATGTTGTCGCACGACAAGTTTCTCCGTCTGGCATCACCAGCGATGACAACTCCATAGCACTAACTGCATTGATACCAGTGGAACAGATCAAACTTACACCTAATCAGATATCAGCTGATTCTGAGGAGCCGGGCGAGGGTGAAGTGCTTAATGCCATCGATGGAGACACCGATACATATTGGCATTCAGCATGGTCAAAGAATGAAACAGACTTTCCACATTGGATTGACATAAGGGTAGGCGCGAATGAGTCCATCCGGAAGTTCCGATTCCTTCAACGACAAAATCAGGAAAATGGTCGGAT
>JAURHZ010000045.1 GCA_030833025.1 Armatimonadota bacterium | reverse complement strand
TACATTGCGGTATATGGAGAATCCCAAAGAATCTGCCGGGTTGACCTGTCTATTGCCGCAAGCCGCTTTCCAGAAAAGGACATCAGCAGCTGTTTTCCATGCATCTCCGTGAAGACAGGGCTGGTGTACGATCCCTTTTCCTTGAGGACAGACCACTGCAGGGCTCCATCGGATACACGGAACGCGGCAATCGAACCAGCCTTGGCACCGCCAACGTTGAAAATGACATTTTCGCCATCTGCGAGCGCGCTGGAAGAAACACCACAAATCGGGAAGTTGGCATCACCTCCACCAGGCATTTTCTCAGCACCGCCATACTCTTTAGCGCAGTCATGACGCCACCTAAGCTTGCCAGAGCGGGCATCGACTGCTGTCATCATCCCACCTAAGCCAAGTGAGAAAATCATGCCCTGATGAAAAAGAGGCGTAGCATTGGGGCCCTTCCCGGCCGTTGGGTCAGGTGCGACAAATGTGGATGGGTATTTGTATTCCCACAACAGCTTACCTGTCACTTGATCGAGGGCAAAAACGCGCTCCAGCCCAGCAGGCTGAACAGCAGTGCGATCCATACAGTAAACACGTCCATCGGCGATAATTGGCGATGCGTATCCAATCCCTACAGGTGCCGTCCAGGTTGGTTTAGGAAGCTTGTCTGGCCAAGGGAGGGTTTGAGGGAAAATGCCATTACGGGATGGTCCTCGCCACTGCGGCCAATCCTGTCCATTGCCAATGCTGCGCATATTAGGTGCTCCACACAAATTCGAATAATACAGTGTACAGGAATCATACGGGGTTCAGGCATTCTGGGTTAGCGTTGTGCTAGTGGCGCTACTTTCATGCCAATTCGGTAACATATCGCCATGCGAATCATTACGGCAAACCTCAACGGAATCCGCTCCGCCCAGAAGAAGGGCTTCTTTGACTGGATGGCAACTACAAACGCCGATGTTGTCTGCGTTCAGGAGCTCAAGGCTCAGCAGGCTGACCTAACTGATGAAATGTCTGCCCCGGGCGACTATAAAGGGTACTTCTCTTTTGCAGAGGAAAAAGGCTACAGTGGCGTAGGCGTTTACGCAAAGCAATCCCCCATCAGTCTCCACCATACGCTTGACCATCCCATCTTTGATACCGAAGGTCGCTATGTTGAAGCTGATTTTGGTTCATACACGGTTGTTTCGCTCTATCTTCCATCTGCAAGTTCACGGAATCCTGAAGAACAGGCGATCAAGCAGCAAAAGAAGGATGAAGCCTTACGCGTTTTTGCGACACATATGCAGGAGCTCAAGGGATCCGGTCGCTCTGTCATCATCTGTGGCGACTGGAACATCGCACACACCGAGAAAGACATCAAAAATGCTAAGGGAAACAAAAACTCCAGCGGCTTTTTGCCTCACGAGCGTCAATGGATGACGGACCGGTTTCAAGGGGAAGGCTGGGTGGATATCTTCCGTTCGTTGTATCCGGAAGAAGAAGCGCTCGGATATTCCTGGTGGTCAAACATGCCGGGCGAATTTGCCAAAAACGTCGGGTGGCGTCTTGATTATCATGTGACGACCGAAGATATTGGCGCGCGGTCACAAGCGGCATTTGTATACAAGGATGTTCGATTCTCGGACCACTCCCCGGTCGTGGTGGATTATTCAGATTAGTTAGATCAATAGGGTTGTCATAAACGAATCCAATGAAAAAATCCTCCTAGGTTACCCTTGGAGGATTTTTACAACTAGCATTTGCGATAACTAACGGTTCATACCGTTGTTATTCTTCATGCTTTCCTTGACGCTTTCCGGCGTGATTTTCACGGTCTCTCCGGTAGCCTCACTTCCGCTAAACTTCTTTTCGTCTTTGCTGCACCCCACGGAAAGTAGCAGCGCGCTCATTACGACGAGAACCATTCGTAGTCGTAGCATGTGTTCCTCCTATGGATTCGAGGTGTACCAGCTGCCATCAGCTCTCTGGTGTGGAATGCCCCAGAACTCATGTTGGCCAGCATAAGGCCCCTGTGAAATGCGGAACAGGCGGATAACTTGTCCATCTAATGCGGCACAGGTGTATGGCGTGCCATTCGCAGCCGTCGACAGCTTAGCAGGCACTGCCTTTGCATGGCCATCGGCGTAGTTAACATTTACCATTCCATTGTGACGAGCTGCGACTGGGCTCCAGAAGGCTCCACAGGCAAAATCAGGCGGAGGGTTGACAGCCTGGATCGTTGGAACGCCATCGGAGATGAAAGCCGTCTCAGCGATAAAGTCTAAGCTAGCCTGTGTCTTGACGGCCCGGCCAGCTCCGAAAAAGTTTGATGGAGAGCCTTGCTCTACAACCGCGTAATTGAAGTTATAGGAAAGATACTGATAAGGAGGCGTTCCGACGCACAATGGCGGAGCTCCCATAGCCCCCTGAATATTCCCCCATCCCTTAAAGATGTCCACTGCCTTCGGTGCTGATGGGCACAACATGACCTGACTATTTTTCTGGTACGGGGACAGTGCATTGTAAAACGAGAACACACAGGGTGGATTGTTACCCATATTGATATACAGACTTAGTGGATACGTCTCATCGTAATCCTGAACGTACATCATTCCGGCGATGCCAGATTGCTTCAGATTTGACAGACAGGACGCCTGTCTTGCTTTCTCTCGTGCCTGCGCGAAGACAGGGAACAGAATTGCGGCAAGGATTGCAATAATTGCAATGACGACGAGCAACTCAATCAAGGTAAAACCGCTTTTGCGACGTTGCATAGCGACCTCCAAATAGTATTTAGTTCGACAATGCAGACGTGTGACTGCATTGGCACCAAAATACCATGAGTTTGCTATTACCAGTGTAACTTCAGCGGTGTCATTTACAGACACCCTTATTTTGGGAACACAGCCATCACTGCAGTTCTACGATTCAGACAACCGTTTCTGTACCGCGCCTCCATACAACGCATGAATTGTATTCAACAGCTGCGGTAGACGGTGAGCAAATGGGCTGGATGCACATGCCTTTCGGATAGCATCGACATCGATTTCAGCCGCACTATTTCCTGGAAACCAGTGATTTGCATGCCCAAACAGGTTGTAGCGCGACTTGGCCCACTCTGTGAGATCCAGTGGCGCTCCAAAAGTGAATAGCCTGAGTATCTCAAGAACATGAACGCCACCGGGGAGTGCTTCCCAGTCCTTTGGAATCCCGTCCTGCCATTTAGACATCCACTCAGCTCCATGAAATGCAACCAGCCGTGCATTCAGGTTCTCAAGTACCGGAGCAATCGCGGCAGCTGCATTATAGTATTCTGGAAGCGCTGCAATATGAGCATCAAAGTCCGATGGACGTGCTGCACCAATGCTAAGCGTATGGATTTCAGGATGTGACAAACAAAACAGATTATTGAATGCCATTGGGGTTAGCGGATCGCAGATGTCTACTAAGCGCTGCGGTGGATCATAGAGGCGTCCCCCTTTATCCGATGGGCTGATAATAAAGACGCCCATATCTTGGCGGGTAGCCTCTTGAACCGCTTCCCAATTGAGCTGATTAATCCAGTACCAATGGAGGTTGACGTAGTCAAACTCGCCCGTTGCGCAGGCGCGCGTGATGACATCACATGGAGCATGCGTTGAAAACCCTATGCTACGGATGCGCCCCTGCTTTTGATACTCTCGTACGACCGACAAACATCCACCTGGTTCCAACACCTGATCTAACAGTTCATTTGTATTGACGCCGTGAAAGGCAAACAAATCAATATGATCAACTTTCAGGTAGGACATCGACTTTTCGAATGTCTCACGAAATTTGGGTGCATCCATAGGTGCAATTTTCGTCTGGAGGATGATCTTTGAGCGATCAAGCTTTGGCAGAACCCAGCCCAGCTGCATTTCGCTGCTGCCGTAGCCACGGGCAGTTTCGATGTGATTGATACCGAGTTCCAAGCTACGGTGAATCGTAGCTTCCAGGTTTTCCTGATTCTCAGCAGGAACTTCGGATGGCTCAACATCCTGCCACTTGTACTGATAACGCATCCCGCCACAGGAAAATACAGGCATCTGGAGCTCTGTACGACCAAAACGACGCCGTGGCATGTTATGAACCATAATCTTCAATCCATCACTCTCATCAGAAACGTTTTGCAGTGTATCGTTGCATGACTCATAATCAATAAAGCCGTCTTCGCTCCAACACTGATGTCGGATTCCAATCAAGGCTGTAACGGTCGCATATATTCAAAATGGCCACAATACGAGATGTTGCCCGCGAATCGGGCGTTTCAGTTACCACCGTTTCCACGGTCTTAAACAATGCACCGCGACCCGTTCACGAATCTACACGTGCCAAGGTCCTCGATGTTGCTCGCCGCCTACATTATGTACCGACGGCAAGTGCGATTCGCCTCGTAAAGGGTAAAAGTCAGGTCATTGGGATGGCCTTTCCGAATGTCGAAGCAAGTCTTGTCACTAACTATAATGCCGCTAAGGTTCTAGCCGGAGCGCTATCAGTTGCAGCCGAAGAAGGCTATGTCGTACAGCTGAACCCTCAGCCGTGGGCTGGTGGAGCGGATGGAGTTTCACAGGTGCGGGCAACTGGCGTGGATGGCATATTGCTACTTTGGCCAAGTCAGTCATCCGATCAAACCGATGAGCTTGCACAAAGTGGAATCCCTGTTGTCGTCATCGCGGCATCGGCAAACAGTTCATCGCCGCTGACATCAAGTGTAGATGTCGAAAACATCCTTGGTGGCCGGATGGCCGCAGAACACCTTATTGACCTCGGTCACACCAGTGCTGTTTATGTTGCGGGTGCTCTAGATCAGGAATCTGTACATCAACGTTTTCAGGGTTTTTGCGATGTGTTTGCCATGAAAAACCTTCCAGCACCGGAAATGATTGGTTTTTCATTTGATCCTGAAGTTGTGGATAAAGAGGTCGATGCGCACTTCCGTCGCCGTACGACAACAACCGCATACTTTGCGACCAACGACAGCCTCGCATTGAGCGTGATTCGAATTGCAGCAGAGCATGGACTCCATACTCCGCAAGACATCAGTGTGATTGGATTTGATGATGCTCCATTCGCAAAGCACATGTCACCGATGCTGACAACATTTATGGTGCCAATGGAAACCATAGCAGAAACTGCCATGCGACAGTTAGTCCGCCTCGTAGGTGGCGAAACCGTTGATAAAGTTCGCATTCCACCTCAGCTGATTCTGCGGGAATCAACTGCACCTGCGCCAGGCATTTCGGAACGGTCATCCTAAGGACAAAACCGTTCCAGAATGCATCAGGTGTGCAGTGAACGTTTTTTTTAGAGCTTGATACCGAACGAGAGCAGATTGATGGACGAAGCGCCTTCATCTGTAACGTGACGAAGCTCAACGTAGGCCTTTTTCCCAACAGGAAGACCAAAGGAGATGGTTTCAATCCAACTTTCTTTGCGATTACTCCCGATGATGCGTCCAGCTCCGATTGACACCCAACCTGGTAATCCATCAGTAAATCGAAGTCGAAGTTCACCAATAGGAAATGCCACTGATGTGCCATCCGTTTCAACCTCAGGAAGTGCCAAGACTAATCCTGCACCATCGACATCAGGGGCCAGACGAACGGTAAATCCAGCCTGAATGGCCACCGGTACCTGGCTACGCGCAGTGCCCGCCGAAAGCCTATCAAAAGCAAAGGGTGTCAGCTTACTGGTAAATCCCGCGGCAACAAAGGGCTGTGGCCCCTTCTCTGCATGCACGGCATTTGCAGTAGCGAAAAAGGCCATGGCGCACGCAAGTAGTCCAAATTTCATCGGGTCATCCTCCAGATTAGTTATTGGATGACGGACGATGAAAATGCAGGGTAAGCACAGACAGAGGCCCTTAGTAAATGGACCTCCCAAGAAGAAGCCCTGGTCAATGACAGAACTTAATTACCCAACGAACTTATAGTCCGTGTTCATTTTTCAAGGATTGCATCAACGCATCACAAGCCGTGTCCAGCAGCTCGTAAACGTAGGAATATCTCCCATCGTAGTAGGGATCTGGAACAATATCCTCGAATGGATTTTCGACAAAGGACATCATTGGACGCAGGACAGGCCACTCAGAATCATTGTTGCTAATCAAGAGTGCCTCGACGCGCTCGAAGTTGGCATGGTCCATTGTGATGATGTAATCGAACATCGTAAGGTCGGAGGTCTCGATCTGCCGGGCTCGTTGCCCATCGTATTTGATTCCGTTTGTGTCAAGAATTTGTCGTGTTCCCCTGTGCGGAGGTTCACCTGCATGCCAATCCCCAAGCCCAGCAGAATCGATGTGTATCTTGTCTGCCAGGCCAGCATTCAGGACTTTATGCCGCATTAGGGCTTCGGCCATCGGAGACCGACAAATGTTTCCTAAACAGACAAATAGAACACGTAACATGAGTGAAGTCTATCACTGCGCTTCAGATGCCTCAGAGACATTGATCGCAACATCACCGGAAACGGTCACAATTGAGACATTACAAAATGGTGCATCCCCCGTCGTACCTTCATAATGTCCAGGAACCTGCTGTGCAAATGCTTCCGGAAGAGTGACATTGCCCGTACGCGAGATAACCTTTGCATTGATCCCTGTTTTATCGATTACCTTTAGGCTACAATCCCCAGAAACCGAGTGCATGGTAAGCGATTCTGGCGATATCGAGCTGTGCAGTGTGACATCCGACCATCCTGTCGCAGAGTCGATTTTGACCTGACCAGATACGCCAGCGAGATCACTGCGAATATCTCCTGAAACCGATGCCATGGTCAGCGATTGGGCGCTCAGCTTGAGAATATACAGGTCTCCGGATGATGAGCTGAGGTCAACTGCACTTGCATCAACTGCATCGATGTTAATATCGCCAGAGCCGCTTACCAGATTCACGCTGGCTCCATTGGTCTTAGTGAGTTTGACATCGCCACTCGATGACTTGACATTGACTACACCCACAATGCCGTGGAGGTTTACATCACCGGATGTCGTTTCCAGCGTGATTGTGTCTGCAATGACGCTGCTGCAACGTATGTCGCCGGAGTTCGTTGCCGCCACTAGGGCCGTTGCACGAACCCCTTCGAGCTGTATCTTGCCCGTTGGTGACATCAGTGTCATGCGGACACGTGCCCTCGGCATCAGAATTACGATGTCAACCCCGACCTTGCGAGAGCGTTCGGGACCTGTACAGCCAACAACAATGGCATCATCGATAACCTCAGCTGAAACAGTCAGACTCTCAAGGAGACCGCTTGCAAGTGCGGCATCCGATTCCCAAATGTTGATGCTTGCAGCAATGCGAAGCTGTTCGTTATCGGTCGGTTGGATGACGATGTCGCCAAAGGGGTTTCTGACACGGAGTGACATACCTGGGGTTACGGCAAGCGTCGCCTCATAAGCATCTGTAAGCGTTGGATCACTCACTCCAAGTAATCGGTTGACATCGGAGCGGAGCACCTCATCGAGTCCATCCGAGACGGTTCTAGCAACGCGGCGTGTTTGTCGCTTGACTTCGCGTGCGTGTCGCTTTGCTTCGGATGCCATTCGGGATGGATCAAGACCGCTCAGCGCATCAAAGACGGAGCGCATACCAGGAAGGGCTTTTACTGCATCCGCAAGGTCATCAAGTGGACTCACCGACTTCCCGGCATCTGCGACCTTTTCATCTGCGGCTGCCAGCTGATCGGCTACTGCGGCAACTTTTTCGCGTGCAGCGGCAATCTTTGCCTTTGCGCGTGCGATGACTTCCGCTTCTAGGTCATTTAGGGGCTCGGATGACTCGAGAGGTTCTGTTGTAGGGGGCGTCTCGTCGAGTCCGTCCTCTGCACCCATTGGTGATTCAGTAGACTCGATGCTTTCGGCGGGAGAAGTAACCTGTGGTTCCGGATTTGCAGCGGATGCCTCCAGTAGTTTCAGGGCATCCTCCGCTGAAATAGTGCCTTCCTGAAGCATTTTGAGGATGAGTAAGCGTTCCTGCGATGCCATTATAAATCTCCATCAGGGATGCTTGAGCGCATCCAGTAAAGTCAGAGCCCTACCAGGAGAAATCTCTCCCCCGGCTAAGCGTTCAAGTACAGCGAGTCGTGAGTCGCGCGGTGTGGCAGCCGCCTGTGATTCTCCCAAGAGGTGTTCAACTGCATCTACCAGCTGATCGACGCGATTTCGGACGGTCGGATAACTGACGCCGAGGATTGCCTCGATATCGCGGAGAACTCCCCGACACCGAACAAATGTGAGCAAAAAGTCAAGTTGATCCGAGTCCAAACCAGTCAACCAGTGTGGCTTGAACGCTCCTTTGATATCAATTTCGCATGTTGTACAGGTCACAGATGTTACATCTACTCCCCCACTACAAACTGGACACTTCAGATATTCAATCACAACGTAAATTATCACCAACTATTTCAATAAAGAAGGGGCTCTTTCATTAAGATTATTCATATATCCGAAGTCGGAACCAAGCGGATTGGTATTCGGTAGAATTGTTTATGTTAATCACACCTGTTGTTTATGCGATTCAGTCGACGGTGCCATCCGGTATTCCGGCGCAGCTCATATCAAAGCGTGCTCCAGACTTTACATTAATGGACCAAGCTGACCGTAAGGTCTCCCTAAAGGACTTCAAGGGTAAGTGGTTGGTCGTTGCCTTCTATCCGGTTGATATGACCAGCGGCTGTACGTTGCAAAACCGGTCGTACACAAAGGCTATGGATGGCATAAAAGCATTGGGTGCTAATGTAGTCACGATAAGTGCACAAGATACGGCATCTAAGCGTCAATTTTGCGAAAAGGAGAGCTTGACCCACACATTGCTTTCCGACACGGATGGGTCGGTTATCAAGGCGTATCGTGTTTTACGGGATGGCGGTGATCCATCGAAGCCGATTGCAAAGCGCATTACCTTTTACATTAACCCTGACGGTAGAATTGTTGCTGTGGACACAAAGATCAAACCCGCAACCGCGGCTGAGGATTCCCTCGCGATACTCGAGCTTTTGGGAGCAAAGAAGGACTAAAGATGAAGACATTACTGACAGCTTCCCTAGTAGCGCTGTTGGCGGTTACCGCACAAGCGGCCCCTCCAACACTGGCAATTGGAACTCCTGCTGGCATCAAAGCAGAAGTAGCCAAACATAAGGGGAAGGTCGTCGTCCTCAACTTTTGGGCTACCTGGTGTGGTCCTTGTAAGGCTGAGTTTCCTGACATGGTGGCTACTGCCAAGAAAAAGGGAGCTGATTTGATAACCGTTGCAATCGATGACCGCTCAGATTCAGCCAAGGCAGTGAAGTTTCTTGAATCGAATGGCGTTGCAAAGTATGCCTTCATCAATAAGGATGGCTCAGAGTTCGATCCTGGCTACTTGAAGTGGTTATCCCCGGCGAGTGATGGTGGCTCGGTTGCAATCCCGTTGACCTTTGTCTTTTCCAAGACAGGTAAGGTTGTGCAGCAGGCTGTTGGCGCTCAGAGTGAGGCCGAATTTGCAAAGATGATTGATAAGGCAGCCAAGGCCAAGTAAGAACGTACAAACCAATCGGATACAGACAGCAACACCCCCGCTGACATCGTCAACGGGGGTGTTGTGAATTTAACTTGGCTAGAAGCCTATCCGTTGTAGCGCCGCATCACGATAACGGCATTATGTCCGCCAAATCCTGAGTTGTTGCTTACTGCAACTTCCACCTGTTGCGTACGTGCAACATTCGGGATGTAGTCCAGATCACAATCTGGGTCTGGCGTGTCATAGTTGATTGTTGGAGGCAGTACGCCACTGTGTATTGCCAGTGCAGCCGCAACCGCTTCAATACCACCCGCGCCACCAAGGAGGTGACCGGTCATCGACTTTGTACTCGAGATCGATAGCTTATAAGCATGGTCACCAAAGACTGACTTCAGTGCTGCAGTTTCGTTCTTATCGTTCAGCGGAGTGGATGTACCATGGGCATTGATGTATCCAACCATTTCAGGCTGAACATCGGCATCCTTGAGCGCAGCAACCATCGCACGTGCTACACCCTCACCACCAGCCGCAGGTTGCGTCATGTGATACGCATCACCAGACATCCCGTAGCCGGCCAGTTCACAGTAAATATGTGCCCCGCGCGCTTCCGCATGTTCGAGGCTTTCAAGAACAACCACGCCAGCACCTTCGCCAATCACGAATCCATCCCGGCCCGCTTCAAACGGACGTGATGCCTTTGTAGGATTGTCGTTGTACTTGGATGTCATCGCCTTCATGTTGCCAAAACCAGCAACACCAACGCGCGTAACAGCAGCTTCTGTTCCTCCACAGATCATGACATCTGCGGCGCCACGGCGAATAATCTCAAGCGAATCACCAAGGGCATGTGCACCAGTAGCACACGCTGTGACTACCGTTGAGTTCGGGCCCTTTGCTCCGGTAATGATGGAAATGTGACCAGAAGCCATGTCGGCAATCATCATCGGAATCAAAAATGGCGAAATCTTAGACGGACCGTTCTCGACAAGTACCTTGACTTGCTCTTCGAGAGTTTTCAGCCCACCAATTCCACTTCCAACAAGAACACCAACGCGCTCGGCGTTTGCTGACGTAATTTTCAGGCCCGCATCTTCAATCGCATCGAGGGCAGCAGCCACACCAAAATGGACAAAGCGGTCCATTCTGCGACTTTCCTTGCGATCAATCCACTTGGTGACATCGAAGTCCTTGACTTCAGCCGCAATTTGGACATCGAAGTCAGTTGGGTCAAAATGTGTAATTCGCCCGATGCCGGATACACCCGACACAAGTGAATTCCAGTAATCCGTCTTCCCAACACCAACGGGTGAGACGACGCCAATACCTGTAACGACAATACGCTTTTTTTGCATGTTTCTTTTCTCCCCCGGCAACGCCTAATGTCCGCCACCAGGGGAGCCAGACGATTTGTTACGACTTGGAGTCGATGTACGCGACTGCGTCCTGTACCTTGACGATCTTCTCAGCATCCTCATCAGGGATATCAACACCAAACTCGGTCTCGATGCCCATCACGAGCTCAACCATATCGAGCGAGTCTGCGCCCAAATCATCGATGAAAGCAGCTTCGAGGGTAACCTCATCTTCGCTGACTTCCAACTTCTCGACAACAACCTTCTTCATACGATCGAATGTAGACATAGCTATATCCCTTCCCTAATCCGAATCAGACTGTTAACCCACCATCAACGGTGAGGACCTGACCCGTAATATACGATGCCGCGTTTGACGCAAGAAACGCCACCGCCGCACCGACATCTTCTGACTGACCAAAGCGCCCCAGAGGAATCATCTTGAGCAGCTGCTCACGTGCGTCTCCCTCAAAAGCATCCGTCATCTGCGTATCGATAAACCCAGGTGCAACAACGTTGACAGTGATGCCACGCGATGCCAGTTCCTTCGCCAATGAGCGCGAAAACCCTATTAAACCCGCTTTGCTGGCGGAATAGTTGGTCTGTCCTGCACTCCCTCTGAGTCCGTTCACCGATGCAATATTTACTATACGTCCACTCTTCTGACGTAGCATTATCTTACTTGCAGCTCGTGAGCAGAGGAATGCACCTTTTAGGTTGGCATCGAGCACACTGTCCCACTGATCGACGGACATGCGAAGTAGCAACGTATCACGGGTGATTCCCGCGTTGTTCACAAGAATATCTACCCGTCCAAATGACTCCATCGTCGTCTTGAACAGCGCTTCTACACTCGCTTCATCGACAATGTCAGCAACGACAGCCATTGCTCTCACACCAAGCGCCGCACACTCAGCAGCAACCGCTTCGGCATCGGCGATATTCGTTCGAGCCGTTATGACAACATCTGCACCTGCACTCGCTAGTTCCACTGCGATTCCGCGACCAATTCCACGTCCACCGCGGCCCGCACCGGTAACAACTGCCACATGGCCTGTTAGCGCATTACTCATAACGTTCCTCCAAACAGAGCATCAAGAGCGGCTTCATCCCCAACGCTCATCACACTTACACCGGACAGCGTCCGCTTTACCAATCCCGCAAGAACAGCACCAGTGCCAAATTCCGTATAGGCATCAACACCAGACTGATCTAAGAGCTGAAGCGTCTCAGTCCAACGCACGGGCCCGGCTACTTGCTCGACTAATGCTGCCTTGATTGCATCCGGGTCAGAAATCCAATCAGCA
>JAURHZ010000451.1 GCA_030833025.1 Armatimonadota bacterium | reverse complement strand
AAATGGGCTTCAAGGGAACCATTTATCTGTCAGAAAGGTCTTTCCCCCCGATGCCCCGCCTGGTCCTTCCTTTCCTGCTGTTTGCCGCCGTCGCCACGGCCCAGCAGGGCAATTTCCGCAAATCTCCCGAGACCATCCAGGCAGAGGTCGAGGCCGAGGTCATCCGCGCCCGCCTGGAGCTCGGTTCCGCCCAGCGCATGCTGGCTCGCCTGCCGCTCTCCCTCGAGATGCGTAAGCTCGAGGCCGAGACCATGGTCCGCTCGGCCCGCGCCGAAGCCGCCGCCGCCGAGACCGAGGCCGAGCGCGCCCGCCTCGGCCTGGAAGCCGCCCTTTCCGCCGCCCGCGCGGCCGCCGCCTACGCCCTCCTCCGCCTCGCCCAGGGCGGCGCTGGGGTGACCGTCGCAGGCGACGCCGGCCCGCGGGCGCTGGACCTCACGTCCTGCAAGTGGTGCCCGCCCCTGCCGGCCCGGGTCCTGCACCCAGGCCTGGACGGAGCGGTCG
>JAURHZ010000450.1 GCA_030833025.1 Armatimonadota bacterium | reverse complement strand
AAGCCCACGCCCCGGTTGCGATCCCCCAGCGCGCGTGCCAGCGCAGGCGTGACCACGGCGGTCTTCTGCCCGCGTGAGTCGATCACCACAAAATCATTGCCCGCCCCATGCATCTTCATGAAGCCAAGGCCGGAAGGGTCGCGCATCTGGTCCATGCCCCGCATATACGCCCCCCGTCAGGATTTCGCCAGTCATCCGCGCATTTTACCCTTGACCCCACCGCGGCATCCTCCTAATCAGCGGCCCTGTTGTGGGCCGGTAGCTCAGTTGGTAGAGCAGCTGACTTTTAATCAGCGGGTCACAGGTTCGAATCCTGTCCGGCTCACCACTTCATCCCGTTCGATCCGTTGAACATCACGTGACAGTGGTGATGCCCGCCCGCGACAGCGCGGGCCTGTGCCCGTGTGGCGTCCTCCCAACTTTTTTGCCGATCCTGCTGGCGACAGGTTCCGCCGGGCGACGACTGACGACAAGGACGTCGCAGCGCCCGAATCCTGGCAGGAGG
>JAURHZ010000449.1 GCA_030833025.1 Armatimonadota bacterium | reverse complement strand
ATTATAACCCCGGACCTCTAACATGATTGGTCCATTGCATCCGCTACAATTAATTATTTTAATTTCTGTACCTGGTGACAATCCCAGCTCAGCCAATCTACATCTGCCTTCGCCAACCAATTTTTTAACTATACAAGTTGAGCCCTTTGGGCAGTTATCTAATGTATCCATGGAATCCTCTCAGGGCCCCTAAAATGCCCAAAATGAGGGTTTCTAGGCCTATCTTATATAATCACTCATTTGGCTCTAAATCAGCCTCTATTTGAGCCAATAGTTCAGATCTTGGTACTCGCGGGCAGTGACTGTCCAAATACTTGCTTCTTAGTTTAATTTTGGCTTGAATTATTTCTTCATGACTCAAACCAAGGTTTCTTAAATCTATAGATCTGTCTATGCGTCTGACTTCCTCATCAGTGAGGTCTAAGAATTCCTGGACAGAACCAACGTTCCACCCTGCAGCTATTAATTTTTCTTTTTTATTTTGATCCATATTATAACCTCTAAGCGAAAG
>JAURHZ010000044.1 GCA_030833025.1 Armatimonadota bacterium | reverse complement strand
TAATGACGATGGAGTTTTTCGCCACTGCCGAAGGACCGCTGTTCAACGAAATGGCGCCCCGCGTCCACAATAGCGGGCACTGGACAATCGAAGGTGCGGTCACGAGCCAGTTCGAAAACCATATTCGTGCCGTTTGCGACCTGGTAACCGAGCGTGCTGAGAGCGGTGCATCCCGTGTAGCCCGCGGTGGTGCTCAAAAGCCACAGGTCTACGGCGGCAAGCTGGACAGCTGGAAGGCTCTCGTAGCTCGTGATGACATCGACATCGTTTACATTGCTACCCCATGGGACTGGCACGTACCGATGGCCATTGGTGCCATGGAGCATGGACATCACGCAGCGACAGAAGTCCCTGCAGCGACAACCCTGTCGGACTGCTGGAAGCTTGTTGATACATCTGAGCAAACACGCAAACACTGCATCATGCTCGAGAACTGTTGCTACGGTAACTCCGAAATGATGGTGCTAAACATGGTCCGTAAGGGGATGTTTGGAACGATCACCCACGGAGAAGCAGCGTACATCCACAACCTGAACGAGATCCTGCTCGCAGACTCTGGTGAAGGTCTATGGCGACGCAAGCCACATGTTGACCATAATGGCAACCTTTATCCAACCCACGGACTGGGTCCTGTTGCAAACTACATGGATATTCATCATGGAGACCGCTTTGTCTCGATGGTATCGATGAGCAGCCAGGAAGCCGGGCTGACCGAGTACCGTGACAAGCACACTGCCAAGGATTCGCCAAAGCGTCTGGAAAAGTACAAAAATGGTGACATGAGCACATCATTGCTGAAGACAGCAAATGGCCGCACGGTGATGTTGCAGCATGACGTTGTCACGTTCCGCCCTTACACTCGCCACAACCTGATTCAGGGAACCCAAGGTACATTTGCTGACTATCCAGCACGCATTTGTGTGATGGGGCAACCTGAGGGTGAGACTTGGGTCGAGCTGTCGAAGACAGATCGCTACAAGGAATTCGTAGACCCACTGTGGCAGAAGAATGGCGACCAGGCCCGCAAGCTGGGTGGACATGGTGGAATGGACTACATCATGAACTTCCGTTTGATTCAGTGCCTACATCAAGGCATTGCTCCAGATATGGATGTCTACGATGCAGCTGCATGGTCTGCTCCAACTCCATTGTCAGAGCTCTCCATCGTACGTGGTGGTGGCGCGGTCAACTTCCCAGACTTTACAAGAGGGAACTGGAAGAAGTAATCTCTCCTCATGAAGGTTACGATTATCGGGGCCGGCTTAGCCGGCCTCGCTTGCGCAAGACGACTTACCGATAACAAAATTCCTGTACGTGTTATTGAGCGTGCGCCATCCGTTGGTGGACGTGTCCAATCGCAAACGATTGATGGCTATCGCATCGATGTAGGTTTTCAGGTTCTGCTAAACGCATATCCCGCGTTACAACTTTTCCCAGAGCTCGCCAGCCTCCTGGCAAATAGCTACCCTCCAGGTGCCCGCATCATGCAGGAGCACAGGTTACATACGCTATCGGATCCCTTTCGCAACCCCGCGGATGCTCTCCCTTCCATCATCACTCCGGTCGTAAGTATCCAAGACAAACTTCTAATGTGGCAGCTCGCAGCTGAGTTGAACAGGCGTCCACTTTCATCCCTATGGGATGAGCCAGACCAAACTATTCTGCGCTTTCTCACCCGACGAGGTTTCAGCCAGGATGCGATTGAGTTGTTTTTCCGACCGTTTATCGGTGGAATCACCCTCGATGAGTCCCTTGGTACGAGTTCGGCCATATTCAAGTTTGTTTGGTCGATGCTCAGTAAAGGGCTGGCTACCGCTCCGATTGGCGGAATGCAAGCGCTTCCCGATGCAATGTTGGCGGTACTTGCAAACAGCGATGTAGAAATCAAGTTGGATTGTGCAGTAACGGGTTTGGATTCAACCGATACCGGCTGGACTGTAAAGACCGAAGCAAATACCTATGCTTCTGAAATCGTAGTCTTAGCAACGGATGCATGGTCGCTTCATAGCTTGCACCCTGCTTTTGATGCTCCTAAGTATCGGTCTCAACGTACGCTTTGGTTGTCTGTTGACAGAGTTGTGGACTGTGGTCCTTCGCTCATCCTCAATCCCGATCCGCAATCCCCGTTAATGACTATCGCTCCATTTCACGTCGTAGATGCCACCAGGGCACCTGATGGTAAGTCATTGTTTGCAGTCACCGTCCGAGAAAGTCACTTTTCAGATTCCACCGCATCTGTTATTCAGTGTTTTCAGCATTCCATGCAGCGAAACAAGCTCATTAATGTCGGTGACAAAATTGCATGTATTGCAGACCAAACAGTGACAAAAGCCCAATTCGTTCAGAATCCGCATCATTTCAGTCATCCGAAACCAAGTATCAGTCTGAAAGCTGGGTTGTACGTTTGTGGGGAGCACCTGCAAACATCAAGTATCAATGGAGCACTCGAAAGCGGAGCTGCAATTGCAGATGAAATTGTTCGAACCCTATCGGTTCGGGAGTGACTCTGGTATTAAGGGTAAACTAGACAGTGCTGCCTGCTAATCCCGGGTGGCGACAGGAGAATATGATGAGTAATGCCGTAACAGTAACCGGAGCTGACTTTGATGCCGTTGTTCTAAAGAACGACGTTCCAGTGTTGGTAGACTTCTGGGCACCTTGGTGTGGTCCTTGCCGACGTGTTGCACCAGAGTTGGATGCCGTCGCTGAAGAGCTCGGCGCGCAAGTTGTGATTGCAAAGGTCAATGTAGATGACGAATCTGACTTAGCTGTGACCTATGGTATTCAGAGCATTCCTGCAATGGTCATCTTCAAGGGTGGCAAGGAAGTTGACCGATTGGTTGGCGCCTATCCACGCACTGCCATCAGTGCAAAGCTGAAGGCACAGATTTAGTTGGTTCTGTGGTCATGTTCCTTTTAGGAATGTGACCACATCCATCTTTTCTGATATAATTTTTATCGACTCGGAGAGGTGAGCGGAATGGTATCGCAACCGCCTTGAAAGCGGTCTCACGGTAAACCGTGTGCGGGTTCGAATCCTGTCCTCTCCGTCCTCTTCCCCATTCCTTCAATGGATATTCCATCCAACAAAGACCTAACAACGATCAAGTTGACGCAACAGGTCACCTGCGCTGGCTGAGCGAGTAAGCTGGGACCGTCGGTCCTGACCAACGTACTATCCTCCCTCACGTCGCGCTATGGATTCTCCGCCGAATCTGGCATCCCTAGCTATGACGATGCAGGGGTACACCTCCTCAATGCTGAGACAGCACTGATTCAGACGGTTGACTTCTTCACGCCAATCGTGGATGACCCGTTTACATTTGGTGCAATAGCAACGACGAATGCGCTATCCGATGTTTACGCAATGGGTGGAACGCCGCTCACAGCATTGAATATTAGTTGCTTTCCATCCGACAACTATCCTCCCGATGTGCTTGCGGATGTGATTGCTGGAGGCATGTCAGTCCTAAATCGCGCGGGTGTAAGCCTACTGGGTGGACATACGGTCAAGGACAGTGAATTCAAATTTGGCGTTTCCGTCACTGGAATTTGTCATCCGGACCAGATTCTGACCAATAGGGCTGCATGTCCAGGTGATGTGTTGGTGCTGACTAAACCCATCGGAACCGGTGTATTCACGACTGCTCTCAAACGAGGTGTAATCACTGCTGATGACGTCGCTGACTTAGTTGACTCAATGCTTCTCCTAAATAATGGTCCTATTACAATCTGCAAAACATTGGGTATCCCCTCTGTAGTCCACGCGGCGACGGATATCACCGGCTACGGACTACTCGGACATCTTTCGCATTGGGTCCGCGAATCACATATCGGTCTTCAGATAAACGTAAGCCAAGTACCATTCTTCGATGGCTTGGAAAACCTGGTAGAACAAGGCTGCGTGCCAGGCGGAACCTACGCAAATGCTGATTTTTCAGCCGAGTATGTCAGTGGCCGACAGTTCATTTCTGATGGCACTTGGTTATCGCTAAACGACCCACAAACGAGCGGTGGATTATGTTTAGCTCTCGATGCAGCATTTGCAGATGCGTTTCTATCTAAAATGCAAGCTGCCGGACTAAGCGCATGGATCATCGGTGATGTGACCATCACACAACCCGGGATGATAACGTTAGTTGTGTGATAACTACTGCTGGATTAGTTTGGATGCAGCATCACGGGAGCTCGTGATGTACTGGTCAACAACTGTCCTCATGCCAACTTTTGCATCGAGAATAAGCTCGATAGCCTCACGAACAGCGCCGCGTCCACCACACTTGTTCAGTACAATGGTCGCTTGACGACACACGTACTCATTTGCATCCTGAACAGCAAACACTAATCCGACACGTTCCATCGCGGGGATGTCGTTTAGGTCATCCCCGATGTATGCAACAGCATCCATATTCAAGTTTTTCACTGTTGCGAGGGCGTCAATGGCATCCCGCTTGTTTGAAGTACCCTGAAGGACCGTCGTAACGCCGAGTTCAGCGGCTCTTCGCGTCACCATTTCGCTTTGACGCCCCGTCATGAAAACAATGTCCAAACCATTTCGCAGTGCTAAGGCTATACCAAGTCCATCATGCACATTAAATGTCTTATGCTCACAACCATCGGACGTAAATGTAACTGAGCCATCTGTCAATGTGCCATCGACGTCGCAGATCAGCACTTCTACACCAGCCAACTTAAGCTGCACTGCACTATTCATGTGGAATGATTCCATTGGTGACAAGATCCTTCAAGGCGAGTACACCGATTGGATGGCCATCGTTGCTAAGTACAGGAATGTCACCAATGCGTGTATCTCCCCGCTCAAAGGCAACTAGTGTGTCGTAAGCCAATGGGTTACCAGAAATGGTAGCCGGATTGGATGTCATCATGGCTTCGATACCTTTCGACCACGCATCGGGTCCAGAGGTCAGAAAAGCCCTGCGAATATCACCATCTGTCAGAACTCCGATTAGTTTTCCTGTCAAATCGGTTACACACGCAAGACCGGCTCGCGCTTTGGTAATAGCTGCGATTGCATCCCCCAGCGTTGCTGTCCCACTAAGACTAGCAATGTCATCCCCCGTTCGCATGAGGTCATGCACTGTCAAAAACAAGCGGCGACCAAGAGATCCCGCTGGGTGAACGGAAGCATATTCAGCACGTGTAAACCCACGTGCTTCCATGACGGCTATCGCAAGAGCGTCACCAATGGTCAATGCAACCGTCGTTGATGTTGTCGGCGCCAAGTTATGGGGGCAGGCTTCCTGATCTACAGTAGTGCAGATGGTCACTGTCGCTGACTTTGCCAGCGTAGACATCATGCCGCCAGTAAGTGCGATGATACATTTTGCCCGAGACCGAATCATGGGGAGGAGCGCACGTAGTTCATCACTTTCGCCGCTTTGGGAGAGTGCAAGGACGGTATCCCCCTGCATTATCATCCCAAGGTCGCCGTGCATTGCCTCTGTCGGATGAACAAACAGTGCAGGTGTACCTGTACTTGCAAACGTTGCTGCAAGCTTTCGGGCAATATGCCCACTCTTCCCAACGCCCATTACAATCAAGCGGCCATCAGTTCGAATAATCGAATCGACGGCCGCCTGAAAATTTGTGTCTAGGTCATTCAACCTTGCCGTAAGTGCGTCAATTGCCATTCGAAGTACGCGCTGGCCAGAGCGTGTAGCAGGCAAGTCGGGGGTGTCCATCACCCCCTATTGTACCTTTAGGCAATGATTAGTAGACGAATCTCCTTACGCTGCACGGCGGAGAGGAACGACTTCCTCGAAACTCCGAACAGGTGCCGTAACAGACACAGATGGATGCTGAATCAGATCTAAGAGTCCGGATGTTGACAAAATCTCATGGACACGTCCAGCAGCAACAACTTCTATCCCAACCTGCATCATTGCAGCCACTCGGGCAGTCGTCACAAGGTTGCTGATACCAACATCGGAGATGTCATCAATCTCATCCAACATGAGACGCAGCACTCGGGGTTGTCTTCCGATGGCTGAAAACATCACTTCACGGAATGCGAGTACAGTCGTTCCATCGATGACTCCGCGAATGTGCAATTCGTAGAGCCCATCCCGCGATGCAATCAGTAATGACTTAAATGCATCTTCTGAGACATGCAGAGATGGCCTTCCCCGGCGCCTCTTTTTGATGGGAGCTGGTTCTGGAGTTGATACGGCATATGAGCCAAGCTTTTTGTAATCCACGTTTGTATCATTGGCAACCACATTCGACTCCAATATGGAAATCGAAATGGCATGCGATGAAACCGGAAGAACTACCTGTTTATATACTTGATTTACACATGCGGTATTCTTGTTCCATGCGTATTTGTGTAACTGGTGCACGTGGGATGCTTGGTCAGCAGGTCGTTGAAACAGCATTGTCGCTCGGACATACCGTTCTTTCATGGGTTCGTCCTGAGGTCGATATCACTCAGATGGAATCACTCTTTGAACGCTGTAAATTGGATGCCCCAGAAGCAATTGTTAACTGTGCTGCCTGGACGGATGTCGACGGTGCCGAAACAAATGTTAGCGCGGCTTACTTAAGCAACCATATTGGCGCAGCCAATGTTGCAACCGTTGCAGCATCGCAAGGAATAAAGCTAGTCCATATTTCTACCGACTTTGTTTATCCTGGAGATATCCACAGGCCTCTGATTGAATCCGACACAACTGGCCCAAAGTCGGTTTATGGACAAAGCAAGCTTGACGGTGAGACTGCAGTGCTGCAGAACTGTCCGAATGCGGTTGTGATTCGAACCGGCTATATTTTCGGTCATCACGGACCGAATCTCATAGACAAAATTTCAGCAGGAATCAAGTCGGGCTACAACATGCCATTTGTAACCGACCAGTGGATTACACCAACAGGAACTCCCCTGCTTGCTGATGCTTCCATAAGGTTTTGCCAAGCTAATGCGTCTGGCATTTACCATGTCACACAAGCGGGAGGCTGCTCGACTTACGAGATGGCGAGGTATATTGCACAGCTGACATCGGGTACCGGTTCTATTACGAGCACCACCTTGGACGCCTGGGAGCCAATACAGAGTGCACGCTGTGAGGCAGTTGGCCGTCAATTGGCAAAGCGACCAGTTTACTCTGTTCTAAACACAGATAAGTATTCAAACTTTGCCAATATCGAGCCAATCTCATGGGAAGCTGCGATACGCTCGCATCTGTTGGGTTAGATAGGCGGCGCTTCGAGTGCCGCCACGTGCTCGGTCGGAGTATCGAGGTCTTCCACCTTTACGTATACCTGTCGCAGAACTTCATCAGGAGTCGTGAGCCCGGCACGCATTTTAGTTAGGGCATCCTCACGGATTGGAACCATTCCAGCGGCGACAGCACTCTTACGAAGATCTGAACTCGGTGCTCGGTCCATTATTAAGCGCTGCATGTTCTCATCTACCTGAACAACTTCATGGACACCGATTCGACCTTTGAAGCCTGTCCCTTCGCAAACGGAACATCCACTTCCTGGATACCAGAAGCGGTCAGCTACATTCACAGATAAGAGTCTGGCGTTTACTTCAGAAACTGGTCCCTGCTGACGACAGCTAGGACAGAGCCGCCTAACAAGACGCTGGGCAACCATACCAATAAGACCAGATGCGATCAGGAACGGTGCCACTCCCATATCGAGAAGACGAGTGATCGATGTAGGTGCATCGTTTGAGTGAAGTGTCGAAAGCACAAGATGGCCGGTCATTGCCGCACGGAAGGCAATTTCTGCCGTCTCAGGATCACGCATTTCACCAACAAGGACGATATCTGGGTCCTGACGGAGAATGGCACGGAGCTGCCTTGCGAATGTAAGTCCAACCCTATCGTTCACACTACTCTGATTAACTCCAGGGAGATCAATTTCTACCGGATCCTCACAGGTAACGAGATTTACCGTAGGTGAGCGTAGAGCATTTAAGGCAGCGTAAAGCGTCGTTGTTTTTCCCGAACCTGTCGGCCCCGTTACGAGCACAAGACCTAATGGACGATGAATCAAGTCCATGAATGTCTCGGCATTGTGACGAACAAAATCCAGTTCGTTTAGACCACGGATCGACATGCTGCGGTCTAAAAGTCGCATCACGACCTTTTCACCATAAAGTACTGGAAGCGTAGAGACACGGACATCAAAACCCTTGCCATCTACGCTAAAGGCGATACGTCCATCTTGAGGGAGGCGTTTCTCGTTGATATCCAGGTCTGACAAAACTTTGATTCGGCTAGCAACGGTGTCTTGCAGGTCCTTTGGAAGCTCTTTCCACACTTGCATCACGCCATCTACGCGCATTCGAACTTCCAGCGATGCTTTTCGCGGTTCTATATGAATGTCAGAGGCCCGCATCCGGACGGCATCCCCAACCATTTCACGGACTACACGGACTGCAGGGGCCTCTGTTCCGCTCCCTTGACCACCTTGTCCAGCTCCATATGACATAGCGTTACCGTCTCCCAGAATTGTATGTACATCGATACTATCGGAAATGCAGTTCGGTCACCCAGACTGCTAGCATCACGCCGTTGAATGAATCACGGTCAGTGTTTTCCTCGCTCGTGCGCAAGCATTCTCAAACAAAGCCTTATCGGTAGGCGTCAGGCTTTGCAAATCAAAACCGAAGTCCGCCAAGCCATCGGTGATCACCACTACATGCTCGGCTTCACCTCCAGATAACGAATGCAGCGTTTGGAGCGAAATGCGTTCTGGCAAGTGAATATCACGGTACTGATGATGTGGCCGGATGGAATCCATATACGAAATCATACTTACCGTTGGATGTCCAACCGCCTCTGACCGTTTGCAGTGTTCTGCGTACATTTGGCAGTTCGCAAGTACGGTCTGAAACTGGCTCATCTCTGCTTCTTTACAATGTCGAGACATCCTCCACCAGTCGTCAAGGAATTCATCAAACGATATGCCTGCATCTAAGCGTGCGTAAAGCGCATTAGTAGTTGCGTTTAGCGATTCATCCAATGGAAAAAGCTCAGGAAATTCCCCGGCAAGTGCGTCTCGTAGCCGAGCTATCAAAGTGTTATGGCGGACCGCGACAATGACTTTTTCATCCGATGTCGATTGGTCCACGATGCCCTTTAGTACTGTTATGGCAGACTTGACAGCATCATCACAGCCATGCATAGCAACTCTCGGATTCGGTCGCAAGCGGTCCTGACATCCGAAATCGAAGCAAGTAAGAGCACAATCCTGTTTCCACTGTTCTGCGGACTCTACAGATACGCCCCGAAATGTGTAAGGCAATTCGCTGTAGCCACCCGATGCAGATATTCCATATCTCGCTCGAGTTGATGCTTGACGCAAGACACTCAACTCATCGTAGGTAAGCTGTTCATAGTTATCGACAAAAATCGCATCCCAACGATCCGCCTCATCACTAGAAATGCAGTCACTCTGCATAAGCTTGAATGCAATTTTCCCAAGTGAGCCGTTATGGATGTAATTGAGTTGATAGAGCTGTTCTGTAAGCACGGCTGCCCAAGGTTCACAGTTGCCGGTTTCGTGCCTTAGCCCTTGGCTGTATTCAGCGTACATTTGCTCAAGCTTGTCATCACCTACATCAGGAAATGACTTTCTCAGCAGTTCAATCAGCTCTCCCCGGCCGACAACGGTTGGTGTTCCTAGGCATCCGGCCTTCGCAGCGTTACGCAAAACAATGTCAGCTGCATAGTCGTGAAATGTTGTAAAGTTGACCCGCTCAGCTATGAGGGGTGAAATGCGTGTCATCCTCTCGAAGAGGTACACCATATTGCGTCTCAGGTAAGTGACAAACAGTATTCGAGAATGACCAGTCGGTGCATTTTCAGTAAGCCTGAGAAGGCGTGCCAGTAACACCTCTGTCTTCCCCGTGCCTACCCCACCATTGATGCAAACACCCCCAACCCAATCTACGGCTTCCTGTTGATGTGGCAACAGCGTATGACGATCCATTGGCTGGTCTGTTACCGGTGACCGATGTTGGGTAAGCCTTCGAATGAGTGTTGCTTTGGAAACACCTAGGAGCTCAGTGGCACTGCTAAACGTCTGACACGCCTTTCTCGCATTCTCGATGTCGGCGTCTGTGACAAGTAGTTGCGCCGCGAGGTTGTCGGCCATCCGCTCGATACGTTCATTCCTACCGTAAGCTGAAACATAGTCCCGGCTTTGTAAAACCTCTCCAAAATGGTCATGGCCAAGAATCGCATGGGCTAACTCGTGCGCAAGCACCTCGCGTCGATAGAGAGGATTAATGTCGCGTCTGATCCGAATCGTTTGCGATGTCGGGTCGATACAAGCATCCGCCCCAAACAAAAGTGAACTCGTAGGACTTACATTCTTAATCCTGAGATTGAAACAATCCAGAAGGCCCTGAACTCGATCACGAGCATGCGACACAGATGCCATTTCCATAAGGCTCAGGGCATGCGACGCATGTGCACTTACGGCATCTAACATTTATCCCCCAACCAAAATTTTAGGTCTTCTTCACTGAGATCATCTTCATCCAGCAATGCAGCTTCGAACGTCTCCAACACCACCGCTGGTTCGCCATTTTCCGCGTGAAATCGAATTCCCACAGGTACGGCCGGAGGTAAGGCGACATAGTTACGGATGTAATCAACGGGTACGAGAAGAGCATCCGCCAGCATGTCGAATAGCCGTTCCGGTATCGAGGCGACATGGAGGAGCCGCATGTCGATTTTCTGCAACACCTCTTGTGGAAGTCGTAGCTGGCGCCCGAGATCGCTGAAGTCCATTCCGAGGTCCTTGGTAGATTGACTAACAGACCAGGAAGTAGCCTTGTGGGATGCAACGACAGCACGTGCTCCCGTCAGAAATACATCAAAGTCCTTCCTTGTTGAGCTGTGCACTAACGCGTCAAGCTTTGCCTCACTAACCTCGGTCAATATGTGCATCCCAATCACGTGTTCTGTGTTTCGCTCATTGTTTTGAATCATTGTTTAGTCTCACTTTCAACGTGTCGCTCACGAATACGCGTCAATATATTCCGCACCGTTCGTCCTGTACGGCCAAGTCTGCGCGCGATGGTATCGATGGAAGCGTCCGAGCTTTCCTCTGGAAGCTGCTCGACGCACTTGAGGTAAAGGACAAGGCGCTCGTCTTCCGATAAGCCCGCCATAATCGAACGTAACATCGCCAAATCCTCAACCGAAATGGACTCATCCGTTACTTCACTAGCATTATCGGCATCAAGAGAAGATGCATCGGAAATGCTCCGTCGTACCTGCGACTTAGCACTGATAGTTTCGAAGCGATAGCTCAAGCACCGTAAAAACTGACATTCCCAAAATGAAATCTTGGAATCCTCGTCGAGGAGATGCTCCATCATCGATGCCAGCGTCTCTTCGACGATTCTCTCAGCTTCAACATTGGAGTAGGCAAACTTTCGAACCTTGGCACGCAAGAACATGCCCGCAGCAACGTATATCCGTGCTGCGGCCTCATCATGGGCTTTGGAAACCCGCCGACAGCCATGCCTAACCGCCCAAACCAGCACTTCTAGCAAACCTGGAGGGTATCGCTGCCCCGGCGCAATTGTTGAACAAAGCATCAGGACTTCACGCTCCCTCTCTGCTGGTCGCATGGTGAGCAACCTCTGTACTTTTGTCTCGACTTCCGGTCGGCGTGAGTATCTTCGCTGGGTGCCATCCGTATGTTGTGCTTGTTCATCATTCATTGGCAATACTCTACTTTAAAGTCGTAATCCGGAACGCTCGAATTTACAAGATTTATCTGATGTTACGTGAAGGTAGAAACTACGTTGCGTATCATAGAGACAACATGAAGCACATCAACCGACGTGATGCACTTAAGCTCGCAGGATTTACATCGCTTGCATTTTCCATCGAGGCCATTCTTACGGGCTGTGGCGGTGGGACAACGTACAAGTTACCTGCATCTGCCCGCCTCCTAAGCACGGCTGGTGGTCAAAAAGTTGCACAACCAGGTTGGACCGTGCGCGTCGACCCGGATATCCAACCTGCGAAAGAGTGGACCGTTCTCGTTTATATGAATGGTGCAAATGATCTTGAGACCTACGGGTTGCTAAACACGAATCAACTTGAGCAATCGGGGTCAACCGAAGATATCAACTTTGTCGTGCAGTACAAGCGATTTGCCGGCCGATACGACAATGCCGATGGCGACTGGGGCGACACACGCCGTTTTTATGTCGATCGCGCTAACGACCCGACGCAAATCGAAAGCACTCTCATAAGCCAGCATAGTG
>JAURHZ010000448.1 GCA_030833025.1 Armatimonadota bacterium | reverse complement strand
CCTCGAAAAGCATGGAACTTGGGAAATCACTGACATCAATCCAGACGTACCAATCTTTCCGAGCAAATGGACGTATGCATTGAAGACTGATCCCCAGGGTAACGTACTCCGCTATAAATGCCGTGTTGTAGCTCGAGGTGATCGCCAAACTCCTGACAGTTTCGACGATACATATTCACCAACTGCTCATGCTGATGCAATCCGTACACTGCTCGCATTTGCTTGTCAAGAAAATATGCATCTCTTTCAATTTGACATTCAGGCTGCATTTGTTAGTGCCGATCTTGACCGCCCGCTACAAATGTATCCGCCTCCTGGTTTCCCTTTGCCACCTGGCAAGTGCTATTCTTTGAAACGTTCTCTATATGGCCTGCGTCAAACAAGTCATCTTTATCACAAGAAACTTCATGCCTGGCATCTTGCACATAATTTTGAACAACTTGATGAAGCTGGCACCATGTTTCGTATTCGTCGTGGTTCTGATACCTTAATCGCGCAATATTACGTCGAC
>JAURHZ010000447.1 GCA_030833025.1 Armatimonadota bacterium | reverse complement strand
TGTTTGTTTCTGTGGAAACAATGAAGAGCGTGTCCGATGTCGTATTCGTGACGAGCAGCTGCTTAGTTGCATCGCTGTAATGCAGTTTATGTGGGTGACTGCCTACCTTAATAGCCGGAAGTAACGTTCCGGCAGCTAGGTCAACTCGTAAAATCTCATGCGATTGCTCGCTGATAACGTATCCAATGCCGTTGACAATAGTGGCATCCAAAAGGTAACCCGGAGTTTGTAACTCGAATTGTTTACCAGTCGACAGGGAAGTGACTGTCAAGGAGGATGTGAGTTTTTTTGTCACTCCTGTCGCGGATGTCGAAAGTAGCCAAGTTCCATCGGTTGCAACACCAGCGGCTGCAGGCGTTTTAAAGGTCCGTCCGGTTGGGGTAAGGGAGCCATCCTGAGCCAGTGATAACTCATCGATGATGCCATCGGAACCACGAGATACAAACACGAAACGGCTATCCGGTGAGACAGCGACTCCAAAGTACAAACCGCCTTTTTTGTTACTGTTCGGCGCCTTTGTCTGGTTGT
>JAURHZ010000446.1 GCA_030833025.1 Armatimonadota bacterium | reverse complement strand
CTCAATCTTGCCAGTCACAACAGTTCCACGACCAGTAATAGTGAACACGTCTTCGATCGGCATCAAGAACGGCTTATCCAATTCACGCTCAGGCTGAGGAACAGAAGCATCACACGCAGCCATGAGCTCCATGATCTTGTCCTGCCACGCCGCGTCACCCTCAAGAGCCTTCAACGCTGACACACGAACAACCGGAGCATCATCACCGGGGAACTCGTACTCGTTCAACAACTCACGAACCTCAAGCTCAACCAACTCGAGAAGTTCTTCATCATCAACCATGTCACTCTTATTCAAAGCAACAACAATGTACGGAACACCAACTTGGCGAGCCAACAACACATGCTCACGCGTCTGCGGCATCGGACCATCAGTGGCAGCAACCACCAAAATCGCGCCGTCAACTTGCGCGGCACCAGTGATCATGTTCTTGATGTAGTCAGCGTGACCAGGCATGTCAACATGCGCATAGTGACGATTCTCCGTCTCGTACTCAATGTGAGCAATCGAGATCGTGATACCACGAGCCTTCTCTTCAGGAGCCTTA
>JAURHZ010000445.1 GCA_030833025.1 Armatimonadota bacterium | reverse complement strand
GGATCGTCAGGGAATCGCAGGCTCTCGTATTCCCGGACCATGCTGTCAAAAATAGTCTTGGCCTGAGCGTTGCCGTGAAGCTCGGTGCGGGACTCAATCCCGCAGCGTTTACACAGTTCTACCGCAGCCTCGTCTTCAGAGGAGACCTCCAAGTAATCTTGGAATGCCTGCTTGCGGCAGAGCATCCCAGCTTTCTTTACCCGGTTGTCATAGGTCGTTGCCGACTCGTCGTCTTGTATGCGGACTAGGGCGCAGGCGTACCTTGCCCCCACAAAGTCACGCAGCAGTTCCTCCGGGGCTTCGTCCGGATGCAGGGCCAGCGTCAAGACAAAACCTGTGCGGTCTTGCTTAAGCGCCACCTTCCTCGCTTCAAATTGCAGAGCCATCACGCAGCCTTCTTCTCAAGGTAGGCAAGCACGGTGTTTAAACGAGCAATCTCTGCCCTGAGTTCTGCAACCATGGGCAAAACATTGCTTTCCTTGGGTGCCTCTTTTGGCTCCTCATGGACAAACACCATTGGCTTGGTAGCGCGTTTCTTCTTCGCCCTCGG
>JAURHZ010000444.1 GCA_030833025.1 Armatimonadota bacterium | reverse complement strand
ACATCATGGGAAACTAATGCTGACTCAACCTCTGTAGTTGAGATGCGATGTCCTGAAACATTCATAACATCATCAACACGACCTAACAACCAGATCGCGCCATCTTTATCTAACTTTGCACCATCTCCGGCAAAGTAAATTCCATTAAAGCGTGACCAGTAAGTTTCTTTATATCGAATGGGTTCATTCCAAACACCACGCATCATTGATGGCCAAGGTTTTGTTAAGACAAGATAGCCACCTCTGCCATTGCCAACAGCTTTACCTTCATCATCAACAACTTCAGCTGAAATTCCAGGAAGTGCTTTCATGGCGCTGCCTGGTTTTGTTGCAGTAACTCCTGGTAGCGGTGAAATCATTATTGCACCAGTCTCTGTCTGCCACCATGTGTCAACAATTGGGCAATTATTTTTACCAATTACTTCTCGATACCACATCCATGCTTCTGGATTAATTGGCTCACCAACTGAGCCAAGTAAGCGAAGGGAAGAAAGATTAGATTTGTTTGGATATTCATCTCCCCATTTCATCCAGGTTCTAATCAATGTAGGTGCGGTATA
>JAURHZ010000443.1 GCA_030833025.1 Armatimonadota bacterium | reverse complement strand
TGGCAACACCAGTATTTGATGGTACAAAAGAGGAAGAGTTATCAGGATTACTTGGATCTACTTTGCCAAATAAAGATGGCATGCGCTTAATCGGTGCAGATGGAAAAGCACAACTTTATGATGGCCGAACTGGTGAACCATATAAGCAACCAATTTCAGTTGGTTATATGTACATCTTAAAGCTGCACCATTTAGTAGATGACAAGATCCATGCACGTTCAACCGGTCCTTACTCAATGATTACGCAACAACCGTTGGGTGGAAAAGCCCAATTCGGTGGACAGCGCTTTGGTGAAATGGAAGTTTGGGCACTTGAAGCATATGGAGCTGCTTACACACTACAAGAATTGCTAACCATTAAATCAGATGATGTGCTTGGTCGAGTTAAGGTTTATGAAGCAATTGTTAAGGGTGAAAATATTCCAGAGCCAGGAATTCCTGAGTCGTTCAAGGTTTTGGTTAAGGAAATGCAGTCACTTTGTTTAAATGTTGAAGTTCTTTCATCAGAAGGTGTTGCAATTGAAATGCGCGATACTGATGAAGAAGTGTTTAGAACAGCCGAGGAG
>JAURHZ010000442.1 GCA_030833025.1 Armatimonadota bacterium | reverse complement strand
CAGCTTCTTTTGGTACGTCCGGCGGTGTAGTGAAGTCATATAGTTCGCGTTTCATTGCTCACCCCTTGCTCTAATTGCCTGCGCTATGGAAAACATTCGCTCATCTTCATAAGGCCATTGCTCAGCAATCTTCGCACACGCCTCACGCTCTTCTCGTCTAATCAACTCGGCAAAATGCTCGATGTCACCGTGCAGGGTCAAGCCGTTATCTTCTATTAACTTAAATACGTTCATTGCTTACTCCTTGCTCTGATTGCTATTGCACATGCTTGCGTCCACGCCATTTCGTTGTGGTCAACCTTCCCTGTTTTGTATTCAGCGTCCACCTTCTCATCACACACCTTCGCACACGCCTCACGCTCATGCGCGGCGACAAGGGCGGCGAAGCGTGTTACAGAACCTAATGGCTTTTCGTCAGATCCGTAAGCCAATCCAGCCTCCCGCGCCATGCGGATTATTTCTTCTCTATCCATGATTCTTCCCCTTCTTTGTTACTCCATTCTTGCCACCTTGCTGCGATGAGATCTAATAAATGTTTAAGCAGCGATTGATCTGAATCAGATAAAT
>JAURHZ010000441.1 GCA_030833025.1 Armatimonadota bacterium | reverse complement strand
CGAATCAGGCAAGCCGTCCAATCAGCATCACCATCCAGCGTCACATCGCGATGCAGGGTGGAATGTGGAATGGGCGTGCCTCCAGGCGTACCCGTGTAAGCGAATCGAAACGTAGAGACAAATCGTCCGCCGGCATAGGCACGACCGTGGAACATCCACCCTGCGAGCGTATGCCCGATAGCAAACCGCCGACATGTGCGGGAGGGCACAGCGGCCCTCCCCTACACCGGAATTTTCCAACCGCCGAGCAACCGGAGATTTCGAAATCCAACAAGCAGACATCATTTTTTACAACAACGCCGACACGTGCGGGCGGACACGGCGGTCCGCCCCTACGCAGAGATTTTGTATGCTCAGCACCTTCGCCTACAGGGTCAGCTCGTCCCAAATGATACGCATATCTTCGCCATAGACATCCGCGCCGCCACACGCCTTGGTCCCACTGATGTACGGACGCTTGTCTGCCGCAAAGCCTGAATGCGCATTGCCTGTTTGGTCATCCCGGATGAAATGAAATGCGACACCGGCCCGATCAGAATCTGTCGTGTTGGCTCCCGTTGCATGCGG
>JAURHZ010000440.1 GCA_030833025.1 Armatimonadota bacterium | reverse complement strand
AAAACAAGGGAACAGTTTTCTCAGGTCTTGGATTATGGCTTCTTCTAGTTTGTGTAGTAGGTGTTTTAAACTCATTTGTGGTTTAATGCCCGGTGTAACGAGAGCTTCTCTAGACTTTTCTCATTGATGTGTTCTCGGACTTCGTTCGTGAGAACGCATCATGTCTGTGGTAATTTGTGGTTTTTGCTTTGGACGACGCCATACCGTATATTGCCAGGAAGCAGGCTTGAACTGCTGACACGAGGATTTTCAGTCCTCTGCTCTACCAACTGAGCTATCCCGGCGAGTTAGGATCTGGTAGGTATCCTATGCTTCTGTCTTCTATTGTACCAGTATCCGCAAATAAACCGCAAGAGGCTGAGCAGAGATTTGGTATTTTTATTTCAAAATACCATCGCATTCTGTATCAAAGCATGATACACTTACTGATAAACACGAATAAGTCAGACAACTAAACACATTGAAAAAAAGGATATTGTCGGTTTGTGATTGTTGCTAAACTAAAGTGGAAGAGGTTTAGAAGGGTCTGAAGTTTAGATGCCTCAGATTTAAATACATCGTTTATTCATCGTTGA
>JAURHZ010000439.1 GCA_030833025.1 Armatimonadota bacterium | reverse complement strand
GTGGTCTAAGCCGGTGTGTTGCGGTGTTGGGCCCACCTGGCTCAGGTAAGACACGCTTAGTGTATGAGTACTGGATCCAGCATCAAACTGATTTTAGAATGACTTGGCTAGATGGTTCTAAAGTAGGCTCGGCGGATGAGTTGGTAGAACAGCTGGCCGCATGCACAGCGCGGTTGGCTTCTGAAGAGACCCAGGCTCTATCACGTGGGATTATTTTATTTGATGCATGTCAAGTGGCCAATCCTGCCTGGCGTACCGTCATCGTTGACTACCTCAAGCAACACACTGACATCAGCGTAATTGTGACAACTCGATCCGCTGATTTGCCGATTGGTTGGGCAAATGTCCCGGTGATGACGTTGAGTGCTCCAGTGGCATCGATGTCTGATGAAGCCTGCTTGGAGACGCAAGCAGTCAAAATGCTGTTCTCGCTGATGCCATCCGCTGTGACATCGTTGTCCGAAACAACATCGACGATTGCTTATATTCGCACCCTATTCACATATATCGATCCGCTGCCTTTCATGATTGAAGTCGTTGCATCGTGGTTGTCGGCTATGACGATTCAGCAGCTAATC
>JAURHZ010000043.1 GCA_030833025.1 Armatimonadota bacterium | reverse complement strand
TCGACCGGGCATAACTCGCCTAACCGGACGTTTGTTACAACAAAACGTTTCTTCCGGACCGTTCCCTAGACGGGAAGGATACCGAGGCCCGGAAGTTCGACGGATGCGTCTCCAAACGAGCGGATATTAATTCCCATCCTACGCGCGAGCCCGACATAGAGACCACAAAGGGCTGTCTGTGGTGGAAGCTTTAGATGGCGACCTGTTTGCAAGGTTCCACCGGCTCGACCTCCGAGGACTATTGGCAGGTTATAAGGGGAGTGTGCATTTCCATCACGCATCCCACCTGCAAACATAACCATACTGTTATCGAGGACCGTGCCATTCCCCTCGCGGAAAGACTTAAGTCGATTCAACAGATAAGCATACTGCTCAACATGCCAGACATTAATACGCTGATATTGAGCGAGCTTCTCTTCATTGTTTTCGTGGTGTCTGAGCTCATGGTGGCTACCACTTACGCCAGGTAGAAAACTAAAGTTACGGCCAGAAACCTCATTGGCAAACATAAACGTTGCAACGCGCGTGGAGTCCGACCAGAAGCCAAGCGCCATGATGTCGAGCATCAGGCGCACCTGCTCGGTATGGTCTATTCCGCGCTTTTCACTGCGAACTGCATACCAATCAGTAATCCGCCTTCCAAGCGAGTCAACTTCAGACTTCAAGACGCCGCCATCGAGAATACTTCCCTTGCGCCGTGCAAGGTCGTATGCAATCCGCTTTTCCACCGAGCGGACCGCGTCAAGGTACTCATCCACTTTTTGACGGTCATCAGCGCCTAGGCGCTTTCGTAGCCCGGCAGCATCGGCGAGGACTGTATCAAGAATGCTCTTATCCGTTGGGCCAAATGCCGGAGCAGCCCCATTGGTGCTCCGAAAGACCCGATCAAAAGCAAGCTGTGGATTGAGCTCCCGTGTTACTGGGGTGGTTGGAGTCGACCACGAAACGTGGCTTCCGTAAAGTGTTGTTAGTCCGACATTTGTATCGACATATGCAGTTGGTGACTCAATTGCGAGCTCCAGACTAGGCAATGGCGTTGCACTCCCACAGTGCTGTGCCATGAGCTGATCGAGCGAGACACCCCCCGAGCGTACATCCCTGCCTGTCGTCTTAGTGATTGCCGTGCCACAGAGAATAGGCGCGACTTTATAGTAATGCCCATCCCCTTCGATACTGTTACGGTTCATCAGGTTTTCGAAGGTCAGGATGTCACTTTGAAGGCCTTCAAGCGGTTTGAGCGTGCCTGAATACGTTGCGCCATCTGGTGCCCACTTTTTGGGGTGAACACCATTGGCAAAATAGAGAAAACCAAAGCGTGTGGGAGGATTAACAGACTGGCGCGACGATGCCTGTGCCTGCATTGATTCAAGCCAAGGGAGAGCTAGGGCTACACCTGCTCCACGCAGTACTGTCTTTCGCGTCATCTGATTACCCCCCCACACTCAAAAACTACTTCAGTTCCCGCACATAAACGTTCTTGAAGAAGATTGGATTTCCATGGTGCTGAAGCTCAATCTGCCCGGTTGGGAAGATTGCCAGCTTACGGTCCCAATAATTCTCAAGGGTGACATTTTGTACGACAAGGACACCGTTGAGGTAGATGGTAACCTTTTCACCCTGCATCAGGATCAAAAAGCGGTTCCATTCACCGATTGGATTATCAGCAATACTGGTTGGCTGACTTGGGTTCTTCTGGTTGTTATAGAGTCCACCAGAACCAATCTTCCAGTACTTTGGATCCCAAATCTGCACCTGAGGAGAGCCTCTAAGATAGATACCGGAATCCCCATTGTCGCCAATTTTCCAATCGACGTGTAGCTCAAAATCCTTATAGTCTCGAGCGGTTGCAAGGCTGTCGTTCTTGCCATCATAGGTGATGACACCTTCAACAACGGACCAGTGCTTCAGCGCTTCGACGGTAGCCTTATCCTCTGCGGCCTTCAGCTCAGCCGGAGACATTTTTCCGCGGGTGACCGGGTTTCCGACAAGGCCCTTCCATCCGGTGAGGTCCTTGCCGTTGAACAACGCAGTAAAACCCTGAGGAGCCTTGTTGTCTACAGGCGCTTTTGCGAGATCAACTGCTTCGAGGTTACGGAAGCGTACGTGCGTCCCATGCCCAAGGAATCCAATGCGACCGGATGCCCGTAAGAGACCTGGATGCTCTGCAAGTACCGCTGGGTCTGTGACAGTGTTGATGTCGCCATCGACGATCACCGTGCCGTTAAGCGTGATCTTGATTTTACGCCCAATGAGTTCAATGGTTTCTTTGTTCCACTCACCAAGAGGCTTTAGGAATCCGCGCTTTGCAGGAAAGACCTTGTAGATGGAGCCATGGTACTGACCAGGAAGCAGGTTTTTGTAGATGTCAGCAGTATCATCCAGAACCTGACTTTCCATTCCTACATAGGCTGCATCACCGGACAATGGAGCCCGGAGGCCAATTCCATTGTTTGCGCCAGATGTCAGCTTAAATTCAAACCGAAATTTGAAGTCTGAATACTCTTTTTCGGTGTACAGATTGCCACCACCATCGGCAGGGCAAACCAGCTCACCATTTTCGACAACGTAGCCACGTCCACCCTTGCCGACAAGCGTCCAGCCGGAAAGTGTCTTGCCATCGAAGATCTTTTCCCAGCGGTCCTTTGCCATGGCTGGGGTAGCGATTACGGTCAATGTAATTGCCGCGACTGCTCCCATCACCCACTTCTTCATCCGTGTCTCCTCACTTTGTTGCAGCAGCACTCGCCGCCGCGGTAACCGGGATAGCCCGGCGCTTATATCGGAATGGTAGAGATTGAACCACACCTGCCATCAAATCCTGCATTCGATACCCACCAGGCTTACTTTGACGAACAATAAGCGACACACTTGGAAGGTCCTCAGGCTCAAGTCCGCGCCCGAGTGCATATGCCATTAGGCGCTCTACGACATTCCGTGCGATGTAATCCTCGCGGGTTAGGAGAACTGCCCTCATCCCTTGGATGCCATCGAAGGTCTCACCCGATGCCAGCTCTCCACGCGCATCCACTGCGACTCCGCCGATTTTTGTCCGCCAGCGCCCAACAGCATCAAAGTTCTCGAGTGCAAAGCCCATGGGGTCAATGCGCTGATGACATCCTTTGCACTCTGGTTTGTTCCGATGTGCTTCCAAACGCTGACGTAGCGTCAGTCCCTGTTGAGGCCGTTCATCAGCAGGCAATGTGTTCACCACCGGTGGCGGAGGCGGAGGCGGCGCACCAAGCACCTCAGCCATCACCCACTTACCCCGTAACACAGGGCTTGTTCGCTGTGAATAGCTAGTCACCGTCAGCAATGCTCCCATCCCTAGGAGGCCCCCACGTTGAACGCCATCCACCTGAACCCGACGCATTTCTGGTCCGCTTACATCAGACAGGCCGTAATGCTTTCCAAGTTCCTCGTTTGCGAACGTGAAGTCACTCTCAATGAGCTTCTTTACTGGAAGATTCTCCTGAACCATCGTTGAAACGTACATTGAGACTTCGTCGAACATTGCTTGGCGCAATGACTTCGTGAACATCGGGTACTTGCCAGGATCTGGCTGTGCCGTCTGCAGTACTTCTTTAGCGCGCAGCCATTGGCCACCGAAAAGTGCCCCAAAGGATGATGCACGCTGAGACTTCAGCATCCGGCGCAAGTGCGCGGTTTGGATATCTGGTTTCAACAGGGAGCCATTTGCAGCAGCGGCCATCAGTGGCGGATCGGGCATCGATGACCAAACAAAATAAGACATCCTACTTGCGAGCGTGTAGGCATCGAGGGGTTGTGGCCCATTCGCTGATGGCAATGCGCTATCAATTCGGAATAGAAACCCGGGTGAAACTAGCATGGCTTTGATGGCAACACGAAGGGATGCTGCATATGTCAATCCTCCGCGTCGTTGCTGTGTGTACAACCGGAGCAATCCATCGAGCTCTGCAGGCCGGACCGGTCGTCGGAACGCCTTGGTTGTAAAGCTTGCCAACGATTTACGCGCCGCTTCGACATCAGTGATGGACTTTGCCGGCTTGACGGTAAGCCAAGTCTCCTGTTTTGCAGCATCGAGGATCTGGTCAGCAGCTACGAGGTAGCGTTCCAGCAGCACTGGTGGCAAGTAGAGGGTATCCGCATTGTTGTCAAAACCTCCCCCGCCGCCGCTGTCCGCAGGAAATGAGTCGGCTGGCGTCAACGAGATACCAAAGAGGTCCTGTACCGTGTTGTTGTATTCGGTCCGGTTCAGTCTTCGCGGGGCAACACGCCCAGGGTCAGTTGGCTTTGCCGCGAGGTCAAGGGCGTCTAGAGCTCTGCCAAGCGTGTCAATTGCCGATGTTCTCCGCTGCGCATTTGGCATCGGGGAGCCAGTCGGTGGCATGGAGCGCTCGCGGATTACCCGGTGAATCTTCCGATACACATCCCGGTCCACCTTGAGACTTTCACTGCTTAACGACTGGGGAATTCTGACTCCACCGCTAGGATTCTCACCCGCGTGACAAGGTTGACAATAACGTGTCAGGACCGGAGTTACATCGCGTGAAAGGTCGGCACTGGTAACTCCGTCTTGAAATCTCGCAGGTACCGCACCAGCAGATAAGGCCACAACACCTGTCGCGATAGCTGAAAGGCTGGTTACAGCAATTTGAACCCTTGTTCTTCCGACGAACCCCGTCACGTCCGGTCGACCTCTGTTTCGATTAGACCGGCAGTATGCGCCCGTTCTATCCACTGCTTTGCATGGTCCCAAATGACCTCAGAGCCAATCTGAATGCTTTCATTGCGCCGTGTCACTTGCTCAACAGTCACTTTATGCTCATTCCATGTCCCACCATTGTTAGCAGCATTAGGAAGCATCCCTGCAAGGCGGTCTAGTGCGCTGGCATACTTGGCTTCAGCCGTTTCACGTGCCTCAAACTCATGCCAGAGACTGAAAAGCTCATTCTTTTGGTCTTCCGGAAGCATGCCAAAAATCCGTTCGGCAGCCAGAGACTCCCGTTCCGCCTTTCCGATCATCGCATTCGCATCGTAGACAAAGGTATCACCTGCATCAATTTCCACGATGTCATGGATGAGAATCATTTGAAGGACGCGTGCCAGATCAACGGGTTCATTCGCGTGTTCGACTAACATCATTGCCATAAGAGCAAGATGCCAGCTATGTTCAGCTGAATTCTCGCGGCGTGTGATTTCTCCGGGTAGCTGAATTAGACGTGTCATGCGCTCGATTCGCTTGAGGGCATCCACCACTCGCAGGAATTCGAGCTGTTGGTCAAGCCGACTTCCCTCAGGCATTCTGGTCACGGTTTCTGTACACGCGCAGTCGACGTCTTGGCTCAACACCCACAGACTCAGACAGCAGACCAGCAGATTCGATGACCTGATGTTGTAATCGCCGAACGTAGGCATTGCGCGGAGGAAGTTCAACCATCTCGCCTGATTCAGCGACGCTGTTGACCGCTTCCTCGGCTTCGGCAATCGCATCGTCCTCTTCGCTCGGAGCAATTGAATGCGGAATGCCAAAGAGGTCACGAACGAGATTTTCAATCTGGATGTAGGTGTTGCTTTTGACAACAACTACGCTTGCGCCGCGGGAGCGTGCATCGTGCATTTTTGCAGGATCGCGCCGGAATGTCGCTTTGAGTGCAACGACGACATCAGCATCGGTAAAGTCGCGCACAATCATCGCCGGAACACGGGCTTGCATAATAGCGCGATCGAGGCGGGACTTAGAAACACCGTATGGGAACAACTTGAGGACCTTCTGTTTAGGCTGTCCGCTGTCCGATTCGGTATGACGCTCATCGGTAAGGTCATCTGAGCGACCAAAATCGCTGGAGTAGCGGTTCTCGACGGGATCGTAGGTCACCCCATACGTTCCTCCGGTCACTTCACCGGGGCGATCTGGCGGCAGGACACGGGCTTGGACAACTTCTACAGTGCCATCCTGAGCCCGCTGTCGGATCTCAGGGCGTGGCTGTTGTCCGCGGAGCAGCTTATCAACAACCTTTGCGACATCGTGGTGAATCGCTAGCTTGTTGACATCGAGGATTTCGATAACAACATCGAATGTCGGGGGTGCTTTCCGCTCGAGAACGCTCTTTTGGGTACCGCGGCGCTTCGCTTCATCATCACCGAGAGTGACGGTTTGAATCCCTCCGACCAAGTCACTCAGCGTCGGATTCAGCATCAGGTTTTCCAATGTGTTTCCGTGCGCCGTACCTACCAGCTGGACACCACGCTCAGCGATTGTTCGTGCGGCGAAGGCTTCTTGTTCGGTACCGATTTCATCGATGACCACAACTTGTGGCATATGGTTTTCGACGGCTTCGATCATGACGGCGTGTTGCAGTTCCGGGCGCTTGACCTGCATTCTGCGTGCTCGTCCGATTGCGGGATGCGGTACGTTGCCATCACCGGCAATTTCGTTGGAGGTATCAACGATGACAACTCGGCGGCCAAGCTCATCGGCGATGATGCGTGCCGTCTCACGAAGCTTGGTTGTCTTACCAACACCTGGGCGACCAAGTAGGAGTATGGATTGTCCGCTCTCGACGATATCGCGGATGATGTCGACGGTCCCGTGGACGCTACGCCCAACGCGGCATGTCAGCCCTACGATTTCATCTTTGCGGTTTCGGATGGCAGAAATCCGGTGGAGTGTGCGTTCGATGCCCGCTCGGTTGTCGGCACCGAAGTCACTGATGTGTCCAACAACCGACGCGATGTCATCGGCGGTGACTTCAGCATCTGGGAATGGCTCCCAGACCTGATCTGGAAATCGGATTTCAACTTTCCGGCCTAGGTCAAGCACAATTTCGATGACACGGCTGCCATCCGGGTGCCCTTGAATCGCAGCGGCGACCGAAGGTGGAAGGACGTTGAAGAGGAGGTCCAGATTGTCGGACATCGGGGTTGGCCCTGAGGTGGACAAGGAACCCTGATGAGGTTGCGTCTGATTCAGATTTTGGTTCATGCAGTTTGCAGTTTCCGGTGCTTGGAAAGCGTTGGAAACCACTGCATTCTACCCCTGCGGTGTCAGAAGACGTATGCTCAGCGTGCTGTTTTCAGGATTGAAAGCCGTAGCCTTTTGCATAGACCTGTACTGGATGCAGGATTTCAGGTGTCGTTGTTCCGGCCGGGAGCGTTCCTTGCTTGGCGCGCTTTGCGATCCCCTGATCAATCCATGCGAGGCATCCAGGATTTGCGGTCACGATCAGCTCGGCGCGTGTGGCGAGGAGTGCGTCGAGCTTTGCAGACAGAACGCTTGCAGCAATTTCAGGTTCTAGGTAGTTGTAGACACCGGCGCTTCCACAGCATTGGTCGGGATCAGCACACTCAATGAGATTGAGGGATGGGATGCTCTTTAGTAGCCGACGTGGGGCATCGGCAACGCGTTGCCCGTGTCGAAGGTGGCAGGCATCATGGTACGTCGCACGAACTGCCACGGGATGTGTCATCGGAACGGCTCCGACTTCATCAAGGAACTCGGAGATGTCTCGTACTTTTCCAACAAATGTTGCTGCACGTTCCGCCCAGCGTTCTTCATTTCCAAGGAGCTTATGAAAATCCTTGATGAATGAACCGCATCCAGCTGAGTTGAGGATCACTGCGGAGACATCAAGGCTGTCCATTTTGTCAATCAGGCCCTTAGCCTTGACTTTTGCATCGGTGAGCGCGCCTTGATGCCCGTGTAGTGCACCGCAACACCCTTGCTCACCCGGGCAGTGGACATCAAAGCCATTTTGGGAGAGCACAAAAACTGTTGCAGCATGAACCGGGCTGTAAAGCACACTCATCACACAACCAGTAAGAAGCACAACCGATCCGCGCTTTGTACCGACCGCTGGGGTGAAGATGTGCATGGCAGCAGATGCTGCTGCCAAATCGGCCGGTATCGGCAGGCGAGTATCCGATGGAAGGCCAACAAATGCGGCGGCTAGCGCCGGGATACGCCCACCGGTGATGCGGCCTGCAGAAAGGGCGAATCGCAGCTTGGCCGGGCTTGTGAGCAGCGTCAAAAGGCTTTTGCGAAGGAGGCTATCGCCAAACTTCCGCTGCGTATGGGCTTCTTGGTCATCACGGAAATGCTCAAGTAGCTCGCCATAGGGAACGCCACTTGGGCATGCGGTTTCGCAGCTACGGCATCCAAGGCAGCGATCAAGGTGGTAACCGACGCCGCCCGGTGCGTTGGCATCAGGACCTGCCAAGGAAAGCTTGTCTTCGTGTACACCGCGCATAAGTGCCAGTCGCCCACGCGGCGAATCAGATTCATCACCTGTGAGGCGATAGGTTGGACATGCATCGAGGCAAAATCCACAATGCACACACGACATTAAGCCCTTATCAACGGAAGCATCATCCACAGTCCATTGTAGCGTGTGATGGAACGATGCAAGTGTGAGTGAAAAATTACTTTCACAGGGTGGTCACATTTTTTGTCGATTAGGCGTACTGATGTTCATGAACAAGACAAAATTGGCTGCCATGGGCGCCGGGATATTGGCATTGGGCTTTGTCGGTGGATCATTCGCCCATGCTCAAATCGACAAGCTCTTCAAGGGCGCCGCTGTCATCGCGATTGTAGACAAGAACGGACGTGAGATAGACAAGTTTGTCAATCAAGTTACTGGCAACAAAAACGATGACCCTGCTTACATCACGAAAACAGTTCCAATCCTAACGGTCGGCAAGGGAGCTTTCGCTGGCGCTGCTCAGGTTCAGGGCCCGGTACAGCTCGTTGACAAAGTGAAAGCCGTTGCGCAGCTTGAAGGACAAACACGCCTCGGTGTTCAGATTCGTGTTCGCGGTCTCGTGCCGATTGACAACCGCAGCGTGGATGATCCAGGAAAGCTTTCCCGAGTACTCGGAGTAGGTATTACTGGAACAGTTGAGATAAAGCTGTAAATGTCCTTGACGACGACCTAGTAACGGTGTAATATTACTCCCGTTGCACCCGTAGCTCAGTGGATTAGAGCGTCTGGTTGCGGTCCAGAAGGTCAGGGGTTCGAATCCCTTCGGGTGTATGACCGCCTCTCGTTCACGAGAGGCGGTTTACTTTTTAAGCGGTTATTTTCCGCAATCACAACCACTGACAAACGCTGTCTAATGCTTTTTGTCTCCCTTCAATCAAGGTAAGTAATGGTCGGGCATTAGCGGTGGTATCTCCCCCCTCTCACTTAGAAACAGTGATTGCTATCCTGCACAATCGCGTCGCCCAAACGTGAAGGAGTTGATGGTTTTCAATTCACGTCCATTTAGCAAAGCAGCATGAGACACAAAAGTGAATGAAAAAGGCCTCCAGCGTCGATGGTGACACTGGACGCCTTTGCATTGAACCTGAATGCGGTAAGGACTATGCTGCGCTTTGCCCTTTTGCTTTTTGCTCATTCGGACACTTGTAGCCGCGACCAACTCCCACATACTGGAAGCCGATACGCTTGACCTTCTCTGGATCGTAGAGGTTACGTCCATCAAAAAGCCAATCACCATTCATCGTCGCCTTGAGCTTATCCAGGTTGATCTGTTTGAACTCGTTCCACTCGGTCACAACGACGACTGCATCTGCACCTTCAACCGCTTCAAAGGCTGAGCGAGCATAATGCAGGTCTGGGAGATACCGCTTACAGTTCTCGGCTGCGATTGGATCAAACGCAGAAACCGTAGCGCCCTGCGCCTGAAGCGCAAGAATAACATCAATGGACTTTGCATCACGCATGTCATCCGTGTTCGCCTTGAAGGCAAGTCCAAGGACCGCGATTTTGCGTCCTGCGACTCCACCCATACACGTCACGATGGATTCAACAAAGCGCTTTGGTTGGAGCTCATTTGTTGCGACAGTCGCCTCAAGCAATGGGAACGGCACCCCTGCCGTATTGGCCGTATGGAGAAGACTTGTGGTGTCCTTCGGGAAACAGCTTCCTCCATATCCGATTCCTGCATTTAGGAATGCCGCCCCAATACGCTTGTCCTGCCCGACACCCTTCATTACCTGAACGACATCCGCTCCCGCCGCATCACAGAGGTTAGCGATCGAGTTAGCAAAGGAGATCTTCATTGCAAGGAATGCATTTGATGCGTATTTGATAATCTCAGCAGATGCGACATCCGTGATGATCATCGGGCGCTCAAGTGGTGCATAAAGCTCGATGATTTTCATCGCAACGTTTTGGTTTGGTGCGCCGACGACGATGCGATCCGGGTTGAATGCATCCTGAATGGCGCTGCCTTCACGGAGGAACTCAGGGTTAGAGACAACATCGAAGTCCACATTACGCCGCCGATTTTGTTCGATAACTTCGCGGACAAAACTACCCGTGCCTACAGGAACGGTTGACTTATTGACGATGACTTTGTAGCGGTCCATGGATGCTGCGATCGCCCGCGCTGCACCTTCCACCTGAGACATGTCCGTCGAGCCATCCTCTTTCGGAGGTGTACCAACACAAATGTAGACAACATCGGAGCGGCGAACGGCAGTATCGATGTCTACAGTGAATGCAAGACGGCCTTCATCCACATTTCGTAGAACCAGCTCTTCAAGACCTGGTTCGTAAATGGGCATATCACCGGCACGCAGGCGGGCAACCTTGGCTTCGTCCTTATCGACGCAGACAACATCATTACCGAGGTCGGCAAACACGACTCCAGTGACCAATCCCACGTAACCAGTACCAATGACACAAATATTCATAACTGCTCCTGTGGACGATTGTTGGATGCAAGGATGGCGTTCTTAAGGGTTAAAGTAAGATTTCTATTTCCGCCACGCTTGCTGAAACGACTCCACTCTTTCGAACGACCGCTCCACCTGCTGCATTTCCAAGCAAAACCGATGTAGCAACATCACCACCAGCAGCTAAGCCAATCGTGGCTACTGCCAATGTAGAATCCCCCGCACCAGCTACATCATAAACCTCAACTGGGTGTGCAGGGACATCTGTTGTACTTCCATCTGCATGGAAAACAGTCAAACCCTTTGCACCACGCGTCACGAGCAGATTGACGACACCAAGCATCCCTCGTAGCTCGGCACCCGCTGCATGAAAGTCAAGCTCATCGAGTGATGCAAACCGATGTGAACGACTCGCAGCATCCGCTTCTGAACGGTTCAGCTGCACAAGGTCTCCGCCAGCAAACCAGCCAACCGAGCGTGGCTTTGGATTAGCCGTGACAATTAGCCCCTTCGCTTTTGCCCTCTCAAGCAAGCGACGAGCGATTGGCTCCGTGAAGACGCCCTTTTCATAATCTGAAAACAACACGGCATCGACGTGATCGAAAACGCTCTCGACCACCGCACAGAAACTATCGACTTGGTCACTGCCAAGCGGTGATCGAACTTCGCGATCAACTCTCACGATTTGCTGACTTCCCGCAATCACACGTGTCTTGCGGGTCGTTGGTCGGTCTCCTGCCTTGAACACGGCAGATACATCAGCACCGGACCGATCGAGATGCGCCAACAGCTCATTGCCTGCGCTATCCCGCCCGACGATTCCAGCAACGAATACATTTACGCCAAGGGCAAGCAGCTGCTGCGCAACATTAGCCGCGCCACCGGGTGCCATCGTCTCGTTCTCTACATCGACAACCAAGACCGGTGCCTCAGGAGAAACCCGACTCGTTGTGCCCCAGATATGCTCATCGACCATCAGGTCGCCAACCACCAAAATGCGACAGGTTGATGCGGATGCGAGGAGCTGCTTAGCGTTGGTCAAAGGTGCCATACTAGCAATTATACAAGTCGCTTGAACCGAGCGATATCAAAAGCCGTCATTGATTGTAGATTCCTGATTTTACAGAGTACAGTATTGCTGTTGCTTGAGAGGATAAACATCGGATGACACAAGGTGATGTTAACTACGCGCTCATTCTGGGATTTGCCATTGCCGTTGTGCTCTGGTCCACAATAATCCTCGCGCGGTACCTCTTTCCGGCTCGTACTGCTCTGATACGGACCGTTATCATGACAGCCCCGCTGAAGACTGGAATCATTGGCGGAATCATCACCATTATCGCTGTCGGTGGCGGCTTGGCGATGAGCAATGCACAGCCAGCCGTTATCAAGATACTCGGTATAGCAATTGCTGCCTGGGCCGGCGTCCACGGCCTCTTAGGGTCGGCGGCCATCATGGATGAGCTAACCGACAGACTTTCCACCGATGTCTCTGGCAACAGAATGGCCACTTCTGCGAAAGCGGCAGCGATGCTAATAGCAGCCGGTTTGATCCCGCTCATCGGATGGGCTTTGTTTTTCCCTGCACTTTTCGCCCTTTCAGTCGGCGGCTCCATCGGTGTCCGAAAGTCCAAAAAGCAGGCAGATGCAGCTGTCTCCGAGCCCGAAGTGCAGGCAGGCTGATGATTGCAAGGCGTACGCTGATTGCCGCTACTGCAGGACTTGCAGCTGGATGCAAGCCTGCCA
>JAURHZ010000438.1 GCA_030833025.1 Armatimonadota bacterium | reverse complement strand
ATGGCGGACCACAAATCCGATCTCATCCATGTGCGCAGCGATCAGGACTTTCGGTCCTTTACCGCTACCCTTTTTGTGCCCGATAACATTGCCCATGGTGTCGACGTGGATGGAATCCACAAGAGGCGCCATCGCATCCTGAATTACACCGCGCACAACTTCTTCACGGCTCGGTACACCGGGAGCCTCACAGATCGCTTTAAGGAGGTCAAAGTTCATGTTGCATTCCTGTCTTGAAACCAGTTACGAAAAAAGGGCGTTTCCCGTGGAAACGCCCTGTCAGTTAGGAGTTAGGACTACGAAGAATCCTTGATTGGACGAATCCAGATGTTGCGGAATCGCGTGGCGTTACTGTGGTCCTGCAGGCGGATTGGGCCGGGTCCGTGTGGAACGTACGCAGGTGCACTTTTGTGATTTGTATTGCCAAGAATCTCATGATGATTCTGTACAAGAACACCATTGTGGACAACGGTTACAAAGCCTGACTTGGTTAGCTTGCCAGCGGCATCAAAGCGTGGGGATGTGTAGAAGATGTCATATGTCTGCCACTCGGTTGGTTTGCGTGCGGCATTGACCATTGG
>JAURHZ010000437.1 GCA_030833025.1 Armatimonadota bacterium | reverse complement strand
CGGCTACCAACATCGCTTCGCGTACGACGCTGGGCTTTCGCAATGACATCAATGTCGGATGCAAGCGTATCGGGCACACGGAGTGTCATCACTATAGACATTTGTCCCCTCGTTTCACAGTGATGTATCGCATGTATACAAAGAACACAGCATCTTTCTGCTACCTTCCAAATCTTTAGTTTGGTTCTGCCAGTGTAGCAGTGTCACCCCCAAGCAAAAGCGAAAGCCATTCGCTTATCCGTCATTTATCTGCACTTTATCTGTCATTTATCTGCACATTTGATATGCTTTTTGTGTGTTCACGCCTGTCTTTGAGATTACGCCTGCAATTGCCGATGACCTTGTAGCAATCGATGAAGCACGCCTTGCCATCTCGCAGCTCCCTATTGATGTGGAAATGCTAGCATCCCTGCGCGAGACTGCCCGCCTTAGCGCAACTCACTACTCAACGCAGATTGAAGGAAACCGTTTATCCGATTTTGAGGTTTCTCTGGTGGTTGCAGGATCGAAGTTAGTGGGACGTGAACGTGATGAAATTGAAGTCCGCAACTATTACCGCGCAATCGATATTGTCGAAGAGCTCGCT
>JAURHZ010000436.1 GCA_030833025.1 Armatimonadota bacterium | reverse complement strand
TATTAATCCATATTTTGGACGAGGGTTCGACTCCCTCCATCTCCACTGATGACACGCACGGCAACCGAAAGCAGACGCGTAAAGGCTTAGGCAATGCGAACGAACGTACAGAATACCTCACAGTGCGTAGGTAAGTTTCAAGTTCTGTTGACGGTGGGGAAAAGACCCACTCACGCTGCGTTGGACAAGTTGGCTTAAGTCGCTTCCCTTTCACGGAAGAGATCACGGGTTCGAATCCCGTACGCAGTACAAAACATTGTGGGGTAGAGCAGTAGGTAGCTTGTTGGGCTCATAACCCAAAGGTCGGAGGTTCGAGTCCTTCCCCCGCAACTAACAGATTTATTATGAAACAATTGTTATTAGTATTGAGTGCTGTTTTGTTACTAGGTAGCTGTATGCCGATGAGAATGTCAGATCACGAAAAGAGACACTGGCATAAAAAGAAGGTTAGAGCAGTATACTATAGAACACGTCCTACCTACCAAGAAAGACGTATAAGAGGTAAAGTATATGTACCTTATTTTAGAGCGGGAAAATATTAATAAAAAAAAGTTGCTATTTAGATCAAACGTTCGTATATTTAATTATAGAAAGAG
>JAURHZ010000435.1 GCA_030833025.1 Armatimonadota bacterium | reverse complement strand
TCAAGATCATGACAGATCCACACCTTGGAAAACTTACTTTCATCCGTGTGTACTCAGGCGTTCTAGAAACTGGTTCAACAATCTTGAACTCAGCCAAGGATCGCAAAGAACGCATCGGAAAGATTTACCAGATGCACGCAAACAAGCGCGAAGAGCGTGACAATGTTGGTGCAGGAATGATCGTTGCTGTTATGGGTCTTAAGGACACAACAACAGGTGAAACTCTCTGTGATCCAGCTAAGCCAGTAATCCTTGAATCAATGGACTTCCCAGCACCAGTTATCTCTGTTGCTATTGAGCCAAAGACAAAGGGTGACCAAGAAAAGCTTGGCGTTGCAATCCAGCGTCTATCTGAAGAAGATCCAACTTTCCACGTTAAGACTGATGAAGAAACTGGCCAGACAATCATCGCTGGTATGGGTGAACTTCACCTTGAAATTCTCGTTGACCGTATGCGTCGCGAGTTCAAGGTTGAAGCAAATGTTGGTAAGCCTCAGGTTGCTTACCGCGAAACACTTCGTAAAGCTGTTGCTCGTCACGACTACACACACAAAAAGCAGACTGGTGGTTCTGGACAGTTTGCAAAGATTCAGATTGCAGT
>JAURHZ010000434.1 GCA_030833025.1 Armatimonadota bacterium | reverse complement strand
GAAAGGCTTGTCTAGGTCACGGACAGGCTCAGGGATGTTTGCATCCACTGCGTCCATTAGATCTAGAACAGTCTGACCCCACTTTGCGTCGCCTTCAAGAGCCTTTAGAGCTGAAACCTGGATAACTGGAGCAGTGTCACCTGGGAACTCGTACTGGCTTAGAAGTTCGCGAACTTCAACCTCAACTAGTTCTAGGATTTCTGCATCGTCAACCATGTCTGACTTGTTTAGCGCAACAACGATGTAAGGAACACCAACCTGGCGAGCAAGAAGCACGTGCTCCTTGGTCTGTGGCATTGGACCGTCTGTTGCTGCTACTACAAGAATCGCACCATCCATCTGAGCTGCACCAGTAATCATGTTCTTGATGTAGTCAGCGTGGCCCGGAGCGTCTACGTGAGCGTAGTGGCGCTTCTCGGTCTGGTACTCAACGTGTGAGATGTTGATCGTAATACCACGCTGCTTTTCTTCTGGAGAGTTGTCGATCTGGTCGAACGCAGATGCGGTGTTTAGTGTTGGGAACGCGTCGTGTAGAACACGGGTGATCGCAGCAGTCAAAGTGGTCTTACCGTGGTCAACGTGACCGATGGTACCAATGTTGAC
>JAURHZ010000433.1 GCA_030833025.1 Armatimonadota bacterium | reverse complement strand
AGCCACACGTAAACATCGGAACCATGGGTCACATCGACCATGGTAAAACCACATTGACCGCAGCGATTTCAAAGACGTTGGCTGATCGTGGGTTGGCTGATTACACCCCGTTTGATCAGATCGACAAAGCTCCTGAGGAAAAAGCTCGTGGTATTACGATTTCGATCGCACACATTGAGTATGAGACCGAGAAGCGTCACTACGCACACGTCGACATGCCAGGTCACGCTGACTACATCAAGAACATGATCACTGGTGCAGCACAGGTTGATGGTGCCATTTTGGTGGTTGCTGCAACTGACGGCCCGATGCCTCAGACTCGTGAGCACGTGTTGCTTGCACGCCAAGTGGGTGTTCCATACATCGTTGTTGCGTTGAACAAGTCCGACATGGTCGAAGACGAAGAGCTTCTTGAACTTGTTGAGATGGAAGTTCGTGAGTTGTTGAACGAGTACGAGTTCCCTGGTGATGATGCACCAGTGGTGCGCGTGTCTGCGTTGAAGGCACTCGAGGGTGATGCTGCATGGCAGGAAAAGGTCATGGAACTCATGACTGCTTGTGACACTGCAATTCCAGAACCAGAGCGCGATCTTGACAAGCCATTC
>JAURHZ010000432.1 GCA_030833025.1 Armatimonadota bacterium | reverse complement strand
CGAGTATGGGTAGTGCAGTAACCACCTTCTTTAACCCCTTACCGGTCCGTTCATCACACTCGATGTGAACTTATGTTTGGTCTCCGTATCTCGCTCTACGAAGAGGAGTGGCACATAGGGGAACTGAGTTCTTGTAGCCCGACGGGGAATCGAACCCCGCTTTCATCCGTGAAAGGGACGTGTCCTGACCGATAGACGACCGGGCCATTTGTTATACAAAGTTACAATATTAATTTAAATATTACAAACTTTTTTTTGCTCCCCGACCAAGATTCGAACTTGGGACCATTCGGTTAACAGCCGAATGCTCTACCGCTGAGCTATCGAGGAGTGCATGGCATGCAAGATTTTAAAAAGTGGGTTCCTGACGATTTATGAATTACCCGTTAATAACGGATTTTTCGGTTTTTAGTTTATCTAACTCTCTGTAGATTTCAGATATTTGTTTGGATACTCCATCTACAGTTTTATCTACCCTACTGTCAGTGTGACGATAGATTTTTTCCATTTCATCTCTTAGATTTCGGTCTATATTATTTAGACCGCTCCAGATTTCATGTTCTTTCTTATCCAATTCCCTTTGAATATGTTCGCAGTTATTTTGGATA
>JAURHZ010000431.1 GCA_030833025.1 Armatimonadota bacterium | reverse complement strand
GCGGGCGGACACGGCGGTCCGCCCCTACGCGGAGGATTTGGATCGTGTGGCCGGCTTTGAGATCCATCCAGGCACAAAAAAACGACGCATGCTTTGCATCGTCGTTTCGCGGTTACCAGCGGTGTTTCAACGGCTGATGTTATTAGATTACCAAATTGGGCTGGATTTTGCATTCGGGGTGGGATCTGTCTGCGGTGACAGAATAACAATTCGAACCGTTTATCCAATCAGAACATTACAATTAGATAATGAGCGCCAGCCATTAGGAGATGAAAGATTGCTGGATGCGTTTCGTATTTATCGCATATTCATAGTCAGTCGGTAATTGCGGGAGGGCGTGGCAGCCCTCCCCTACACGGAGATTTCGACTTATCGAAGCAAGCGAAACTACGCGGAGCTTTCTGCGGGCGGACACGGCGGTCCGCCCCTACGCAGAGGATTTGGATCGTTTGGCCGGCTTTGTGATCCATCCAGGCACAAAAAAACGACGCATGCTTTACATCGTCGTTTCGCGTTTATCAGCAGTGTTTCAACGGCTGATGTTATTAGATTACCAAATTGGGCTGGATTTTGCATCTGGGGTGGGTTTAGGATGCGCGGACAGAATGACAAATTGAGCCATT
>JAURHZ010000430.1 GCA_030833025.1 Armatimonadota bacterium | reverse complement strand
GTTAATGTAAGAAAAATAAAAATTAACGACCAAGTTAAAACATCAACAAATTTTTTTGCATTTTTATAGTTTGAAAAAAAACCTGTTTCATTAAATTTTCGTAATACAATATTTTCAGTAGGTGTTTGTGGAATTACAATTAATAAAATTAATACTCCACTTAATAATTGGATGATTTTAATCATTTTTATAAATAAATTTATTTATTGAACCTATAGCTTGTCTATAAAAAGTCTTTATGCTATAATTATTTAAAATATTTCAGCCGGGATAGCTCAGTTGGTAGAGCAGAGGACTGAAAATCCTCGTGTCACCAGTTCAAGCCTGGTTCCTGGCAAAGTGCCCAACATTAATGTAAATGCAATTGGATTTTGTATATAGAGTATATCAGATATATACACAAAGTTATTCAGATAAAAAGAAATTAATTGCAGTTTCATTTGGACAAGATTCTATTAGTCTTTTATTTATTTTGTTTTATATTCAACAAACATTAAAACATTCAATCCATTTACTACATTGCAATCATTTTTATCAAACAAATAATTTTTATATTCTTCGAGAAGGTTTTAAAATTAGTTATTTAGTAAATAGTAATTTAATTGTTAGTTGTCCAATTAATA
>JAURHZ010000429.1 GCA_030833025.1 Armatimonadota bacterium | reverse complement strand
GCAGACCGCATTTTCCCAGTTTTTAAGTCAAGAACGGTTATTCGCTTGAAGCCGCTTACGCCATTTCCGCCATCGAAGGAATGGACCATCGCGAGCTGATTGCCATCCGGGGATGTCTTGAGCTCTCCATAATGATGACCAGCACCTTGTGCGGTATGCAGAACTTTCGAGTGTCCGGATGCGATATCAACGCAGCAGATGGCATCCGATTTGCCGATGACACCAGCGGACTTGCTGTAGTACGCGCGGCGGTTATCAGGCGAGACGGTAAAGCTGCCGACACTGAATGTGCCCTTTGTGAGCTGAGTATGACTCTGCGTTGCAACATCGGCGATGTAGAGCTGCTTGTTGCCGACGACTGGCAGGTCATTCCCCGTGAAAACCTGACCACAAAACAAAAAGCGAGGCTTACGGGCATCAAGTGGAGATGTTGGATTTGTGTTCATGATCTTGTCCGGTTAGAAATTACTGTTCTATTGCAAACTGTTTAGTAATACTAAGGCAAATCAAGTGCCAGACCGCATTCGCTCAATACCTGTTTCGACAGACATCTCCCTTCGAATTCCGCTAGAATCCACCAACGATGTCCTTACAACCACAAACTCTGTCGCGTTCACGATATGCCGA
>JAURHZ010000042.1 GCA_030833025.1 Armatimonadota bacterium | reverse complement strand
CTAGGCTTTGGATTTGGGGAGTACTGCTACTTGCTATTGGCCTTGCCACCTTTTTGCCGCTTGAAGTACGAGCGGTACTCGCGATCGCAACAATCGCAGTAGTGCCGTTTTGGTGGCTCAAAAAATTCGGTGAAGGTACCAACTAAGCAAGATCGGTCTCGACTTGCAGTCCAACCGAGCCGATTATTCCGGCGACACGCTCGCACTTTTCTCGATTGGATCGGAAGACAATCGCCCGTCCATCAAGGTGAACCTTATACGCTAGAAATTCAGCCACATCCTCGGTACATCCAGTCGCTCGCTGTAGGACTTCGATGACATCTTCGAACGTATGGCAGTCACAGTTGTAGAGGATAACAACCCACCCGCCATCACCGGGTAACTTGGATTGTAGCGACTTCTCTGAGATCACTTCTGGGAGCGCTATAACACTCGAATTCACATTCAACACAGCCATTCTGACGCGGAGTCTACCACAAGCAGCGCAACCTTCGAAGGGTATAATCCAATCATCCCGTTGTATAAAAGGAATCGCTAAATGCCGATCGTAACGATAGAAGGTGTTGGTCCTGTAGAGGCTGAAGTTGGACGTAAGCTCGTGAACGTCATCGAAGGTGCTGGAGTTGACATCCTTCACCGCTGTGGTGGTCGTCCTGCATGTACAACCTGTATGGTGAAGGTCACCGCTGGAGAGGTTTCTCCGATGGAAGCCGCTGAAGAAGAAGCGCTGGAAGAACCTGAGTTGATTGAAACCTGCCGCTTGTCCTGTCAGATTCGTTTGGCGTCGGATATTACAGTTGAGGTCATCCACACGGTCACAAACTCAGGTAAAGACGGTGCAGGCCCAACCGTTACTGAGTAAGGTTAGATTTTGTTACTAAAAGGTGGATGAAGGAAACCCTTCATCCACCTCGTTTGTTTAAAGCTCGTCGTTCTGGAAGAACTCAAGAACTTCGCCGTCTGGCCCAAGAAAAAATCCTACACGGATCGTCTTGCCATTCACTTCAACACTCTTTGGCTCGATCGTAATCGTACATCCGAGAGACCGCACGACCTCGATGTCAGTATCAACATCGGTGGAACGAAGTGCCAAGTGAAAAAATCTACCTTCGGTCGGTGGATTTTGCTCCGATGAACTAGCAAATAGCTCAAGGTAGTTACCATCACCCAAGTCGAGTAATGCAATGCGTCCACTACCCTCTCCCCATGAATGTGCGACCGGAAATCCCATACCTTCCGTATAGAACTGCAGACTCTTATCAAAGTCTGACGCTCGAAGCGCTACATGATGAAACCCACATCCACTGAACTTACGATTTGTCCCTGCCATTTAATTACCTCCAAAAATTCACTCGTTACCGTATCGGTTCAAGTCTAACGACAGTTTTCTGACGCAGCTCCGGTGTCGACATCTGTGTGTCTAGCACCCAAGGAATCAATGTATTAGATTGCCAGTCTGCACTGACCCGTAGCGTCCTGTCCCGAATACGAGTTCCACTTGGTTCAAACACCCGCACTTGGAGTGCGAACCGACCACTTAGTCCGGTCGGACCGGTTACTTTAGCAAAACCATAGAGCAAGCCACCATTACCCCAAACCACATCGGTTAAGCGGATTCTGCGGATGTCCTTAGGATCCAATAATTTGGCACCGGGATCATCCTGCCACGACTGCAGCCACACTCCATCATTATTCGTTTGAATCTTGCCGCTCAAAACGTGACGTCTAACTTTGATGCCGTTGACATCCCCGTAGCGCCATCCATACGTTGTCGCCGCAAGACCTCCCCAAACCAAACATGCAAGGAGTGTAAGGATGCCTAGGACCATCATTCGCTTATTCATAAAACATCCCTTACACCAAAAACGGTCACTGTTCCTACCACCAAAGTTTCGTTTCGTGCTTCGTGTCGTAGGTGACAAACGGCAATGGAATGTCCGTTAGATAACCGGATGTTTGAACGGATGTGACCAACCACTATGTTCCCTGCAGTGACATCTAAAGTGTCAACGGCAGCCGGTAGGTCTAAAATAACCAACTCGCGATGCGTACGTCCACGTGCATCGATCCTAGCGGTAATTTCCTGACCGATATAGCACCCCTTTGAAAAGGATATAGCGCTTGGTACGATTCCGGATTCCATTGCAAGCACCTTGGTGAAATCCTGACATCCCGCTGGGATACCAGCAAAAAGACGTTCTGTTTCAGCATCGTCAAATGTTCCAGCAATAGCTCCAGCGGCTTCGAGAATACTGGGTAGCTCGCCGTTGGTCGACCAGACAACAAAACAGGGACCATCGCGACGCAGAACCGGAAGTGCATAGACTTGAACATCACCAATTCTGACGACATGCAGATTTCCATCGGTGGTGAACACAGCATCTACAAACAAATCGCAGATGTTACCAAGCAACCAGTAAGACTCGGAAGAGCCAAGGGCATTGTGTAGTGCACAGCGCTCCATCACGAGATAATGGTCCAAGGCTGCAATTACATCCGAACCATCGGCACCCTCAATATCGACGTACAGTGCATCTGATGTCGAATGTAACGTCATCGGGTAGACAATTGCACCTTTATTGTCTAGGTGAAACGCCCTCAAACCTGTGTCCGGGATGGGTCCAGATGCATCGTTGGTAATCATCCCCTGGAGGAACTGAACTCTGTCTCTTCCAGTCACTTTGATTACTGCCGCCAACGGCCTCGAGACGTACATTACCTGCACAATAGAACCTGCTTTCCAGTCAAACCGTGACAACTTTCAATGTGACACAAGCCACCAACCGTCAAGTACAAATTATGCTCGACGCCCAAGAAGGCAGTCAATTTTACGAAGGACAACACTTTGTGCAATCAGCGATCCAAGTGAGTACTTCTCAGCAACGAGGTTGAGCCCGACCACAAGAATTGTGTAGGCTACCGACAGAATAATATTACTTGATGCGATGACGATAAGAGCGATTCCAGCACCAATAGCGATGGCACCGGAATCTCCCATCATGACCTTAGCTCGTGCGTCCGGGATAATTGTAATCAACAGAACCAGAATAGCTCCAATAACGATAGGCGCGTGAAACACTGTGAGGATGCCGAGTAGTGAGATGATTGCAAACCCCTGCGAGCGTCCTGGCCGCAGGTCAAGGAGGTTGAATGCATTTGACGATGCAGCAATCATGGTGATGTAAACATACGTCAACCAATTTTGGATTCCGTATGCTGATACGGCAAACAGTGTTGCCATGATTGGAGACGCAACGAGCTTTATCAGACCTGTCGTGATTGTTCCTTGACGTAACGCACTCAAGTGCCCATTTATGCCCCGGAAGGCTGCAGATCCATACAAGTCATCTAATAAGCCAACCACACAGAATCCTAGGACAAGGAGGGATGCAACTAGCGGTTCGGTATGCGCAACCAGCATAATCATCATCAGCGCAATCGCAGGAATTACTCCGTAAGTCACGGGTATGATATCCCCGAAGGCGTTTTGCCGACAGAAGCGCTTTGCCCATTTGACTTGTAGCATCAGGATGACCAAGATGACCGTGATGCCAATCGCGACCAAAAGCTTTATTGCGAGCTGATTACTGGAAGGATTCACGGATAATAGCCATTACGAGGTGAGTGAGCTGTTTTGCTCTATGAATACGTCCACGTAGATCGTTTTGAGTAACCCGATGATCCATCTGAGTCTGTACTTCTACGAGTCTCACGTTAGCTCTTCCGAGGCGGACATTCATGGCCGTTTCGAGACCGAACCCATACGGCAATGGAAATATACTTTCTAGCGTAGTACGTCGGAGAAGCCGCTGGCCCGACAGCGGAGCAGTCATTTGCCAGCCGCCTAACAGTCTCGAGCCAAGCCGGGCAACACGAAGTGCGAGTCCCATTCCCCCACCGCGTCCAGGGATAACGGGAAACAACGCTACGACACATGCGTCATCACCAGTCGGATAAGCATCGATTAACTTGGACACCTCAATCGCGGTCTCACCGACATCAGCATCCAGCATTAAGACCAGCTCACTTGATGCTTCACGTACACCAGCCATAAGAGCTGCAGACTTCCCTTGATTACGTCGCAAGGTTACCAACTTGACCTTGTGGACTTTTGCTACATCCGATGTCCGATCCGATGAGCCATCATCTACTACGATTACGTTTGATATCTCGCTTAGGCTTGAAAGTGCCTCAAGTGTTTTGGCCAGATAAATCTCTTCATTGTGCGCCGGAATGATGACATCGATGGTCACGGTGCGGATGTACTCCATCGGTACGAAGGGATGTCTTCATCGACGAACTGACCTGCTCCGTAAATAGCAGGTTTGGCCCACGGTGAAAGCATCACGGCTGACATCCCAACGCTGGTCTCAGCGTTTGTCACAACAGGGAAGCGAGCAGACGTACACTTATGAAGAAAGGCTGAGTTACCATCATCGGCTGTCAGAACAACGACTTTACATCCGAGTGACTCAACATCTTGCATTAGCGTCAGGAGACCATCAAGCTGGACTGCCGACATTGTGTCAAATGCCGACCCATTTGGCAGGACGAATAGCAATACACGCGACATCTTTTCATCCGAACCATCTAGTTTAAGAGAAATGGCTGGAGAAACATCTGGATTCAAATCGTCGACCCACTTGTCATCTTGAAAGCTGATGGTACGGTTGTCATACGGCATCCCAAGCTCACCAACAGACGTTTCAACTTTCTTGGTTCCTGCCTTTTCAACAGCGATCACACCAACAGAGCTTGACTTCCAGAGTGACGTGGCACCGTCTGTGACAAGCCTTTGGAGTGCGACATCGGATTGTCCCCGGCGCTTTATGTCAACCTGAAGGTCTTCCATACGACGTTCAAGTTGTTGAACAAGACGAGCTTGCCGGTCAACGACTTTGCCTCCGACAACAAGAGTCCCCATCACGACACCTATGCCAAGTGCGAAGAAGATGGATGCGAGGGACGCAATATGATAGCGAAAGCCAGGATTCATGCGGTGAATGCCTTATAGACTAGTACAAGCGACCGTGACAATATTTGACCAGCTGGAGTCAAAAGTAACAAAACAACCACTGGAAACAGAGCCGCCAGAACCAAAACTAAGAGAGAAGGGACCATCGGTTGATTCATTGACATGAGACTTGAAACACCTTTTGCGTCAACGAGACGACTACCAACTTTTAGTCGTACTAGAAAAGTAGAGGCCATCCCCTTTCGTCCCTTATCCAGAAAATCTTCCATGTGTGTATGTGTCCCAACCGCAACGATGAGCTTGGCACCTAGCTCATAGGCAAGGAGCAAGGCTGCATCTTCACTCGTACCAGCAACAGGGAATGTCATATATGGCAATCCAAGGCCTTTACACCGAACAGCTCCTGGCGCTGTCACAGGTTGTGTATTGGATGCATATGCATGAACAATCAGCTCAGCGCCACACCGTAGCGAGCGATCAGAAACACTGTCCATATCGCCAAGAATCACATTTGGTACCAAACCAATTGAAATAAGCTCATCAGCTGCACCATCAACGGCAATAATGAGTGGCTTAGCATCAGCAAAGAAATTTGCTAATAGACGTAAGTCTTCTCGATAACGACTACCCCGCACAGCCACAACAGCTGGTTTATCAAAAAAGTTCGTTTTAACATCGGGAGGGATAACCGGATCCAAGAGTAAGGTACGTTCACTATCTCGCCCCAAGTAGGACATTGTGTTACGAACAAACGCATCTAGTTCACTATCAAGGTTTTTACGTGCATCAGACAAAGACGACGCAATATCCTCACCAGTTAGCTGTCGAATAGGAATCGGTTCGATCCCGTTTACTTCCAGAACACCATCACGAATTCGGCAGGTGGAGCGATCCATCGCCAACTCAAGAATATTGACATCAGCTTCAAAGATTGCAACATCAGCTGCAAGGAGAATATCAGGCCCCTGATTCGGATACTTGCCTGTGACGAACGGGGCACAATTAATAACCGCACTCGGCTTGGCACGAACAAGACTCTCAGCCGCCACGGCATCCAGATCTGGGTGCGAGATGACAACAACCTCCCCGGGCAGAACCGACGGAGCGGTCACCTTCGTTCGGTGCGCAATCCGAAGCAATGGATCTGCACTTTTGGGCTTGAAAACCCTCATAAACATATTCAAACCCATTGCCGTATTGTATAGCATGCGGGATATCGAGACCCTGCAAGTCATTCATACTGCAACATTACGTAACGGAAAAGCCAACTGGACATATAAGGACTGAATGTGCTCAATCGTCATCCAAGAAGAGCAACGGAATTCAAGCCTATTCCCTACCCCCTACGTAAATCACTAACTACCCCGTATACATCCTTATAAAGTGGACCAATGCCCTACAACGAACATACCAGTGAATGTGGCACAAAAAAAAAGCCCCCCTCGTCAGAGGGGGGCTTTCGTGTAGAGTTAGAACTCCAAACGGGTTGCACCGCTTGGACCAGCAGTCGCCGTAGAGCGGAATGGAACACCAAGAAGAGCAAGCAGATGTCGAGCATCGGCATCGTTCTCAGCAGTGGTAACCATAATGATGTCCATACCCCGCATCCTGTCAACCTGATCATACTGAATCTCAGGGAAGACAAGCTGCTCCTTCATGCCCATAGCAAAGTTGCCACGACCATCAAAGCTGTTAGGGTTCACGCCCTGGAAGTCACGAACACGTGGAAGTGTAATGTTGACCAAGCGGTCAAGAAATTCCCACATACGTGCACCACGGAGGGTGACTTTACATCCGATTGCTGAACCTTCACGAAGGCGGAAGTTAGCAACAGATTTCTTTGCACGACAGACCATTGGTTTTTGGCCAGTGATTGCAGTCATATCCTTGATTGCGTGGTCCATGAGCTTTGGATCGCCGCCGGTTTGACCAGCCTTTCCAACTCCCATGTTGACCACAATCTTCTCAAGCCTAGGGCATTGCATGACGTTGTCATAGCCAAACTGCTTCATCATCGCTGGGGCTACTTGCTCAGCGTAGACGCGCTTCAAACGTGGTTCGTAATTAGACATATTTCCTCGTTATAGACCGAGTGAATTCCCGGAAGTACACGCGAAGCGTGCCGGGGGGACCTATGAACTGGTGATCAGATAACCTGACCACCCTTGACTGCAACGCGAACCTTCTTACCATCCACGATTTGCGAACGAACTCTGGTAGCTTCGCCGTTGGCGTTTACCAAAGCAACTTTGCTTGCGAGGATTGGAACTTCGACGACAACCTTGCCACCAGTTGGATTTGGGTCAGCAGGTGTAGGTTGAGCCTTTTGGTGCTTCGTCACAAAGTTGATTCCCTCAACGAGAACCTTACCCGTCTTAGGATATACACGGGTGATGACACCGGTCTTGCCGGCATCCTTACCAGCAAGTACCTTAACGGTATCGCCGGACTTCACTTTGAGCTTGCCTTCAAACTTAATTGGGGTTCGTGGCATCAGAGTACCTCCGGTGCAAGCGAAACAATCTTCATGCCGCCAGAAACATTGGTGGCATCACGAAGTTCACGCGCAATCGGTCCGAAGACGCGAGTACCACGTGGTTCGAGGTTATTGTTGAGGACAACGGCAGCGTTCTCATCGAACCGCAGCGTAGATCCGTCAGCGCGCTTGATAGGTTGCTTTGTACGAACGATGACAGCCTTGACGACATCACCCTTCTTCACTGCTGCACCTGGCGTAGCCGACTTGACTGCAGCAACGATAACGTCACCAACATGACCAACGCGGGTCATCGAACCTTTGAGAACGCGGATACACAGCAAAGACCGTGCGCCCGAGTTGTCCGCGGCACGAAGCCGCGTGTATTGTTGAATCATCTTTCACTCCTATCGGCAGCACGGAGTTTCCTCCGCCTGCCGATTGCCAAATTATGGCGTGCGACGCTAACTACTTGGCCTTTTCAACGACCTTGAGCAAACGCCAGTTCTTGTTCTTCGAAATTGGACGACACTCCATGATTTCCACGGTATCGCCAATACCAGCCTCAGAATTTTCATCATGAGCTTGGAACCGGGTAGACCGCTTCATCGTACGTCCATACAGAGGGTGAGACTTGAGCGTGTTGACCTGAACAACGATGGTCTTTTCCATCTTGTCAGACACAACGACACCTTGTCGCGTTTTGCGAATACCGCGTTGCAATTCTTCAGACATTACTTAGCCTCCACTTGATTCAAGTACGTCAGAATCCGAGCAATCTGCTTGCGCGTCTTCGCCAACTCTGCCGTGTTCTCCAGCTGTCGCTTACCCAGCGAAAACTGGAGTTGCCACAACTTAAAGCGGCTCTCTTCCAACTTAGCCCGAAGACCAGCGGCATCCAGCCCCTTCAATTCCTCACGGCTCTCCTTTGCCAATCGATTATTCGGCATGAACCGTCTCCTTCTCCGCGGCCGCCGCTTCAGACGATCGCGAAACAAACTTTGTGTCAATCGGGAGTTTGTGTGCAGCAAGGCGCATAGCTTCACGTGCAAGTTCTTCAGAAACACCTTGCATTTCAAAAAGCATACGACCAGGCTTTACCACAGCCACCCATCCATCAGGAGCACCCTTACCAGATCCCATACGGGTTTCCGCAGGCTTCTTGGTGTAGGACTTGTCAGGAAAAACACGAATCCAGATTTTACCACCACGACGAATCTTACGGGTCATCGCAATACGAGCAGCTTCAATCTGATTCGCTGTCATCCAGCAGGACTCAAGAGCCTGGAGTCCGAACTCGCCGAAGTTGAGACGTGTTCCACCGGAGGCAACTCCTCGTCGGTGTCCACGATGCATGCGTCGATATTTGACGCGCTTAGGAGCCAACATAGATTACTGACCTCCACCAGATGTAAACGAACCAGATCCAGCGTATCCGCCACCTTCTCCGCGAGGACCACGTCCACGACCGCCAGCACCGCCTGGACGGCCAGTACCACGAGGACCACCACCACGACCACCACGGCCACGGCGATCATCATCACGACCAGCACTTGGGCGAGCCGCAGGATTGTCCATCGGACGACGGGCGCCAGGAAGGATGTCACCCTTGTAGATCCACACCTTAACCCCGATGGTGCTGTAAGCGGTTACTGCCTCGTAGAAGCCGTAATCAATGTCAGCACGAAGCGTGTGTAGAGGAATCTTGCCTTGACGGTCAGACTCACGACGGGCCATTTCAGCACCACCGAGACGTCCAGCTACGTGGCAACGAATTCCCAGCACACCTAAACGCATCGCACGAGTAACTGCTTGACGCATAGCGCGCTTGTACCCAATACGCTTTTCGATTTGCTGTGCAATCGACTCGGCAACGAGCTGTGCGTTGGTTTCGAGCTGACGAATCTCTTGAACATTGACATGAACAGTCTTCTTCGTCAGTTTCTCAAGATCACCGCGCAACAAATCAACACCTGCACCACCCTTGCCGATGATGATTCCAGGCTTAGCTGTGTGAAGCGTAACGCGAACTTGATTGGCTTGGCGCTCAATCTCAACTTTCGAGATTGCAGCATTTTCCCACCCGCGACGCTTCTTGACGATCTTACGGATCTTGTAGTCTTCAAGAACAAAAGCCGCATATTGCTTGTCTGCATACCACTTCGAATCGGCATCACGGATTACACCGATACGGAAACCGATAGGATGAATTTTCTGTCCCATTATGCTTGTTCCTCTACGGTCGTATCCACGGATGTTTCCACCGATTCAGTTGTTTCAACAACAGTCTCGACAATCTCCTCGACAACAACCGGCTCAACCTTGAGCTCAGCACGGAGAGGCGCCTTAGGTGCCTTCTTACCGGTCTTGATCGGCTTAGGTGCGCCTTCGGCAACAACGATCGTGATATGACTGGAGCGTTTGAGAATCCGGTACGCACGGCCCTGAGCACGTGGTTGAACACGCTTCATTGTTGGTCCGACGTCGACATAGCAACGTGCAATCTTCAGATTCGTCAAATCCAATCCGTGATTGTTACCAGCATTCGCCATCGCAGAGCGAAGGACTTTGCTAATCTCAGCCGCGGCATGATTAGGCGTGAACTTCAGGATATCCAGCGCATCTGCTGCATACTTGCCACGAACAGTGTCAAGTACAAATCTAACCTTACGAGGCCCCATACGTACGTAGCGGGCTGTAGCTTGTGCTTCCATGTATCTACCCCCTACTTCCGCATACGAGTCGACTGGCCAGTTCCACCAGCATGACCCTTGAACGTCTTCGTCTGGGAAAATTCCCCGAGTTTGTGGCCAACCATGTTTTCGGTTACGAAAACAGGCACGTGCTTCCGGCCATCATGCACAGCAAACGTGTGTCCGATGAACGACGGAAAAATCGTCGAACGGCGAGACCAGGTTTTGATAATCCTCTTCTCACCCTTTTCGTTCAGCTGATCGACTTTATCGAGCAGCTTAGGATCCGCAAATGGACCCTTCTTGAGAGATCGTCCCATTATTACTCCTTGTCGGATTATGCATCCGACCAATGCCCCTGACGTAGAAAACTACCGGGTGCGTGGCACCAGGCAACGCCTGATGCCACATCGACGGTCGTAGAAAAACTACTTGCGTCGTCTGACGATAAACTTATCGGTTGATTTGTTGCGCCGTGTCTTGTATCCAAGAGCAAGCACACCCGTAGCCGAAACCGGGCCCTTCTTGCGACCAACAGGAGATTGGCCTTCACCACCACCATGGGGGTGGTCACGTGGGTTCATCGCAACACCGCGAACCTGAGGACGTCGTCCCATCCAACGGGTCTTACCCGCTTTGCCCCAGACTTCGTTCTCGTGCTCAAGATTACCAACCTGACCAATCGTTGCACGACAGGTAAGAAGAATCTTGCGCATTTCACCAGATGGCAAGCGCAATGTAGCGTACTTACCTTCCTTAGCCATCAGCTGTGCACCAGCGCCAGCTGAGCGGACAAGCTGTCCACCAGCACCTGGCCGAAGCTCAACATTGTGAACGGTCGTTCCAACAGGGATGTTTACCAATGGAAGTGCGTTACCAACCTTGATGTCCGAATCGGAACCATTGAAAACCGGATCGCCTGGCTTCATACCGACTGCAGCAAGAACATAGGCTTTGCTACCATCTGCATATTGAACCAATGCGATACGACAAGTACGGTTTGGATCATATTCGATCGCAGAAACGGTACCTTCAACGCCATCCTTGTTGCGCTTGAAGTCGACCAAGCGATACATACGCTTGTGTCCACCACCACGGTGTCGAACGGTGATACGACCCTGGTTGTTACGACCAGCACGCTTCTTGAGAGGTTCGAGCAGGCTCTTCTCTGGGCTGTCCTTCGTGATTTCATCAAAGGATGAAATCGCCATATGACGACGGCCAGGGGTAATAGGCTTAAACTTTCGTACTGGCATCTTACACTCCCTCGAAGATCTGGATCGCCTGACCCTCGGCAACGGTTACAATGGCCTTCTTAACGGATGGAGTACGGCCAGTGCTGGAACGACCGAACATCCGGTAACGCTTTACGCGACCCTTTGTCAGGATTGTGTTGACATTGGTCACTGTAAGTGCGCCGCCATCGGTCGTCGTGAAGAGCTTTTCAACTGCTTCACGAATCTGCAGTTTGTTTGCATCAACATGAACAACAAACGCATACTTGCGCTCGCCGCTCATCGTCAGTGCCTTTTCAGTGATGACAGGACGAAGGATTGTGCTGTAAAGATTAGGCAATTGGAGCCTCCTCACGCGCCCAAACAGAGTCAATCTTGTGGATTGCAGCCTTAGTGGCAACAACGACACCGCCATTGACTACATCACGTGTCGAAAACGCCGGAGCGACACGAAGCGTGATGCCTTCGATGTTCCGGAGAGACTTGATAACTGTCTCGTTTTCTTCCTCGATGATCACAAGTGACTTGCGAGCACCACCGGTTACATCCTTGAGGAATGCAGCGGCAGCCTTCGTAGAAATGGCATCGAGTGGAAAGGAATCAACAACTACGAGCTCAGAATCGTTCAGCTTTGCAGTCAGAGCACTCCAGATAGCAAGACGCTTCATCTTCCGTGGAAGAGCGTGTCCCAAGTCGCGAGGATGTGGTCCGTGTGCAGCACCACCCTTACGCCAGTGAGGCGCAATGATGGAACCTTGTCGCGAACGACCTGTTCCCTTTTGCTTGAATGGCTTGCGACCACCACCGAACATATCTCCACGACCAGGCGCATTACGCGTATCCTGGCGGCGGTTTTCCATCTCGGCCTTTACAGCCTGGTGCATCAAAGGGATATTGACACGGGCAGCGAACACACGCTCAGAAGCTGTGACCTCGCCTGCCTGCTTTCCCCCAATCGTTTTTATCGCCAACGTTCTCAAGCTTCCTGAGTGATCCGGTGACTGCGTTCATTCCGCAGGCAATGGACGATCCATACAACTTGTGTGCAAGACCTGTGGCTCGATCCATATCCTGGTCATCAATCGCCTG
>JAURHZ010000428.1 GCA_030833025.1 Armatimonadota bacterium | reverse complement strand
GTATGCATGGATCTCATCGAAGCTGTTGTCTTCGAAGGGCAAAGCGCCTTGCATCAGATCCCACACAACGTCAGGCTTGTGGTCTGGGTTGTAGTCCAGCGTGGTCAGGTTAGACCATTCCTTAGACCCATCGCAGGTCAGGCGCTTAGTCCTCTCAGACCCGCAGCCGATCAGTAGTTCACGCTTCATACTTGTCCCCTTGCTCGGATGGCTTCACGGCAGTCGTAAGCAGTCTTGTCTTCCTGCCACAGATCATCACACACCTTCGCACACGCCTCACGCTCGGCTTCCACGGCTTGGTTGACCAGCGCAACAAGGTGCGGCGTAGATACCGTCCATGTTGTGTATTGCGTGTTGTTGGCAATGATGTTGTGTAACATCGCTAGGATTTCTATCTGCTTCATGCTTGTCCCCTTACTCGGATGGCGTTGGCACAGTTCAGCGCAATAGCTTTTGTGTAGTCGTGGTGTGCCTCACACACCTTCGCACACGCCTCACGCTCTGCTGCGGCGACAAGGGTGGCGAACTGGATTAGGCAAGTAAGATCGCCGTCAAGCCCCTCATCTGTTGATGAAAATCTTTTGCCGCCAATGTATTCGAGTCTTTCCCACGGCGTAATACCAGCCTCA
>JAURHZ010000427.1 GCA_030833025.1 Armatimonadota bacterium | reverse complement strand
TGGATAAATACCAAGGGAAGCAATATCACGCGATAACACAACCGTTGAGTCCAAATGTTGGAATGTGGTTGCAGGTGATGGGTCAGTCAAGTCATCGGCTGGCACATAAACCGCTTGGATCGATGTAATCGAACCTGTTTTTGTTGAAGTAATACGTTCTTGTAGACGCCCCATTTCATCAGCAAGTGTTGGTTGATAACCTACCGCTGAAGGCATACGTCCTAAAAGGGCTGATACCTCAGTACCTGCGAGTGTATATCGATAAATATTATCCACGAAGAAAAGAACATCACGACCTTCGTCACGGAATTTTTCAGCCATCGTTAAACCTGATAGTGCAACGCGTAAACGGTTGCCTGGTGGCTCGTTCATCTGACCGAACACCATCGCTACTTTAGATTCTTCCATGTCATCTAATTTAATAACGCCTGCATCTGACATTTCATGATAGAAGTCGTTACCTTCACGTGTACGTTCACCCACACCTGCGAATACAGATAAACCTGAGTGTTGTTTAGCAATATTGTTAATGAGTTCCAACATGTTCACAGTCTTACCTACACCAGCACCACCGAAGAGACCTACCTTACCGCCTTTAGCGAATGGACAAACCAAGTCAATCACCTTAATACCTGTTTC
>JAURHZ010000426.1 GCA_030833025.1 Armatimonadota bacterium | reverse complement strand
AAACGCAGCAACGTCTGGTGTCACCAACGTGCAATTGTGGGCCATCACACGCTGAAAGAAACCCTGCATCACAGTTCCATCACGAAAGACCTCATCGTCAGGAAAGAGCCACCGCATGACTGGGTCATCCCAGAAGGAACGAGCAAACGTCGTGCAAATAAGAGACAGATCCTCTGCAGTCGCTTTTCGAAATTCTCGACCCATGAAACGTTCCCCATTCAATGTCAATGACACAGTCCACTTTAGATATTTCGCTGTCCATGACCCACCCGTGCGATACGGTGACAACGACATCAAGAGAGGTCTCCCCCATGGAGACCCAGCAACCGAGCCACCCGGCCACGGTGCTACCCGCAAGGGGATGAGGCGCATTGCGCAAACATCCGGGCCTCTGATGTCCTCAACAGGAGGAATCAGTCATGGACAAAAGCAAGTGGAAGATTGTGACGGCGATGCGGCACTGGAGCGCCGCAGATCCATCGTCGGTCATTTCATGTGAATACTGCACGGCACACTCCACCTACACCACAACCCTGGTTGACGACCATGGCACTACATATGAAGTGCACTTTCATTGCGACCCGCACGGCGATGATGCAATCGCACTTCTTGAATCACTCCGACGTGAAGGCCAGCGAT
>JAURHZ010000425.1 GCA_030833025.1 Armatimonadota bacterium | reverse complement strand
TCCGGGATAGGCCATGCGGACCCACCGCTTGCCGGCGCCTAGGTCAGTGTCCTCGATGACCACAAAACGCAAACAGTGCGTAAACCACTCGATGGCATCATCGTAGTCGCGTACCACCAGCGTCACAAGGCCGATTCCCGTTACCTCCGGCGCTACTGCGTCATGCATCAGGCGATGATATCCATAATCGGCATCCCGTGGTCAAGCGCCAGGCGTTTCCGCCCAGGTATCTCGAGCTGATGTGAATCCAGACCCAGCTGGTGCATCACGGTTGCATGGATATCCGTAATGTAGTGCGGATTTTCGATTGCGTGGAAGCCAAGCGCATCCGTCGCGCCGTGCTGTACACCACCCTTAATGCCACCACCGGCGAGCCATGCGCAAAAGCCTTCCGGATGGTGATCACGGCCACTGTCCTGTGCGCCGGGCGAGCGGCCAAACTCGGTTCCAAATACGACAAGGGTGTCATCCAACATCCCTCGGCGCTTCAGGTCTTTGAGCAAACCAGCGATTGGCTTGTCCACCTGCGCTGCCAAATCGGTATGGTTTTGCTTGATGGCACTGTGTGCATCCCATGCGCCACCCCCGCCCCCGCCATGGAAAATCTGGATAAACCGCACGCCACGCTCCGCCATCCTGCGCG
>JAURHZ010000424.1 GCA_030833025.1 Armatimonadota bacterium | reverse complement strand
ACTGTAATCCGCCAAGAATCGACATCATCTGACCGACGTCCTTGTCTCCGCGGCCCGACAAGTTCATCAATACTGTTTTGCCCTTCATGGACGGAGCTTCACGCACGATCCACGCGAGTGCATGTGCACATTCCAATGCTGGAATGATTCCCTCAGAACGCGACATCAACTGGAATGCGGCAATAACTTCATCGTCATCCACGGTCGGATACTCAGCTCTACCGATGGAAGCCAAATACGAATGCTCTGGACCAACGCCTGGATAGTCAAGGCCAGCAGAAATGCTGTGCGCTTCAGCGACTTGCCCGTACTCGTCCTGCATGAGGTAGCTCTTCATGCCATGCACTACTCCCGGTTGACCGCGAGTAACGGCCGCACCGCCCGCAGGTTCTACGCCAATCAAACGCGCAGGTGTATCAACGAAGCCAGAGAAAATTCCCATTGCATTAGATCCACCACCAACGCAAGCAACAACTACGTCTGGAGACGTGCCAAGCAGTTCATTTGTCTGCTCAAATGCTTCTTCACCAATAACTCTGTGAAACTGACGCACCATGTATGGGTATGGATGTGGTCCCATGACCGAGCCAAGACAGTAATGAGTGCTCTCAACTGTTGCGACCCAATCGCGCATTGCTTCGTTCA
>JAURHZ010000423.1 GCA_030833025.1 Armatimonadota bacterium | reverse complement strand
TTCCAGCCGGTGGGGTGCCCGGAGCCTCCCCGGGTCCGCTTGGACAAGACGGTCCGGACACCCATCGACGCCTTCTTGCTGGCTCGCTTGAAGAAGGAAGGTCTCGGGTTTGCCAAGCCCGCGAAGCCAGAGCAGTTGATCCGTCGGTTGACCGTCGACCTCACCGGGCTTCCGCCCACGCCTGAAGAAGTCGATGCCTTCGTGGCGGACCCTTCCGATGCCGCTTACGAGCGCTGGGTGGACCGGCTCCTGGATTCGCCGGCCTACGGCGAGCGCTGGGGACGTCACTGGCTCGATGTGGCCGGATACGCCGATTCCAACGGCGGTGTGGAGGCCGATTCCGAGCGCCCGTGGGCTTGGCGATACCGCGACTACGTGATCCGAGCCTTCAACGACGATCGCCCTTTCGATGAGTTCATCACCGAGCAATTGGCCGGTGACGAACTTCTGCCGGCCGTCTCCAACGATCTGTCCGGTCGCGATCTGGATCGTCTGGTGGCCACGGGTTTCTTGCGCATGGCGCCCGATCCGACCGGCGATGGGCCGCCAGAGCCGGAACTGGCGCGCAACCAGGTCATCGCCGACACCCTCCAGATCGTTTCTTCGTCGCTGCTCGGTCTGACGGTCCACTGCGCCCAATGCCATGACC
>JAURHZ010000422.1 GCA_030833025.1 Armatimonadota bacterium | reverse complement strand
GACTGTTCCTGTCCGTTCTCAAGACATTCAATCGCCCTGCCCATGTAGTGCGCTTGGTTTGATAGCGCCCAGTAGTAGCGGCTCAGTTCGTATTGGGTCATGCTTGTCCCCTTGCTCGGATTTGCGTGGCACACCAGTTCGCGGCGTTCCACCCGGGTTCTTCACACACCTTCGCACACGCCTCACGCTCTGCGGCGGCGACAAGGACGGCGAAATGCCATAAGGGTTCAAACCCGTGGTCATCGTCTGCGTATTCCCAACCTGCCTCCTTCGCCAACTCGATATAGCCAGCCTCCCGCGCCATGCGGATGATGTCATCTCTGGTCATTCTTTTCCTTCAGTTCTTTCTTTAAACTGCGGTTCTCATCCATCAAGTGCTGGAGCATTGTTGTGTGTTCCTTGTGACGGGCCTCCATGACCTTGATCAGTCTCTCAAATCGGCTGGCCCAGGTCATCATATCTAAGCGCAGTCTGTCTCCTTCGTACCAGACATATTCGTCTGTAATACCCTCGGATACAACGCTTTCCTTAATCTCAATCTGTTTGATATCGTCTTCAATGCTCATGTGTTCTTCTCCTTTAGCTTTGCTTCGATTAGCCGAATGTCATCCCACCCGACCGTCGATGTTTCAGGCCACATCTCAATGATGTCCTTATTT
>JAURHZ010000421.1 GCA_030833025.1 Armatimonadota bacterium | reverse complement strand
GGAACCTGCGGCTGGATTACCTCCTTTCTAAGGACAGTTCGAAAGTTTACTTTTGAACTATCACTTAACATTGTACATTGTAGCCGTCCTCGTTTCTCTTCCTTATCTCTAATGTTTGTAAAAGAGTTCATTCAACAAAAGGGCCGGTAGCTCAGTTGGTTAGAGCACACCCTTGATAAGGGTGGGGTCGAAAGTTCGAGTCTTTCTCGGCCCACCATTTTTATTAGGGGGATTAGCTCAGCTGGTAGAGCGCCTGATTTGCATTCAGGAGGTCAGCGGTTCGATCCCGCTATCCTCCACCAAATTTTAGAGAAATTCTTTAACATTGTTAATTTGTATCAATATTTTTATATCCTTGTGAAAAATTTATTTTTCACAAATTTTAAAAATTCAATTTACACAGAAAAATTTTTTCTGTGCATAAATCAAGCGTTTAAGGGCGTCTGGTGAATGCCTTGGCACTGAAAGTCGATGAAGGACGTGATATACTGCGATAAGTTTCGGGGAGTTGTATGTAAACTTTGATCCGAAAATTTCCGAATGGGAAAACCCAACTCTTTAAGAGTTATTTCAAACTGAATACATAGGTTTGAAAAGGCAACCTAGGGAACTGAAACATCTAAGTACCTAGAGGAAAAGAAATCAATTGAGATTCCGTCAGTAGTGGCGAGCGAACGCG
>JAURHZ010000420.1 GCA_030833025.1 Armatimonadota bacterium | reverse complement strand
GCTTCAACATTCATTTCGGTCGCATTAAGCCGGCTGAGGGGACTGACGTTGGCATGATCGCGCCGAAGGGGCCAGGCCACCTCGTGCGCTCCGTTTACGTTTCTGGTGGCGGTGTGCCTGCGCTCTTCGCCGTTGGGCAAGAGGCCACCGGTACCGCACGAGCGCGAGTCATGGCGTATGCCAATGGACTCGGTTGCACGCGCGCGGGAATCATGGAGACGACCTTCAAGGATGAGACCGAGAGCGATCTCTTCGGCGAACAGGCCGTGCTCTGCGGCGGCACCGCGCAACTCGTGAAGAGTGCGTGGGAGACACTGGTTGAAGCTGGCTACGACCCAGAGCTCGCCTACTTCGAGACGATGCATGAGCTGAAGCTCATCGTTGACCTGATGTATCGCGGCGGACTCGACTTCATGCGCTTCTCTGTCTCTGACACCGCCGAGTGGGGCGACTACACGTCGGGCCCACGCATCATTGATGCGTCGGTGAAGGCGCGCATGAAGGAGGTGCTCACCGAGATTCAGGACGGCACCTTCGCCAAGCGCTGGATCGCCGAAGATGAGGCTGGCCGCCCAGAGTACAAGCGCCTGCGCGCTGCAAACTCGGGCCACCCAATCGAAAAGGTCGGCAAGGCGCTGCGCCACCAGATGACCTTCTTGAATCCAGTCGAGGTCGACATGGATGGC
>JAURHZ010000419.1 GCA_030833025.1 Armatimonadota bacterium | reverse complement strand
CAGCAGACATAAATAAAATCTCCCGGGGTTTGTTGTACCCGGGGATTACCTTACATCAATTGTGCTTACAGCAAGCGTGAAGCATCACGGTTTTTGTTATCTTTATCCTGTGTGAGGTGCTTATCTATCGTGATTGGGATGTCAGCGTATCAATCGTCAGCAAGCGCGGGAGGGCACAGCGGCCCTCCCCTACACAGAGCCTTTGTAATTTGCCGGGCAGTTAGGATTTATAACCACAACGCCGCGAGGCACCGGTGAAGACAACCGTTTTGGAATCCAACAAACCATTCAACATCGAACACCGAAAGGCGTACCAACGCGATGCGGGGTGGAATGAGGAATGGGCGTGCCTCAAGGCATAACCAAGTAAGCAAAGCATAATAGGACGACAAAACGTCCGCCGGCATAGGCACGACCGTGGAACATCCACCCCGCATCGCGTTTCGAAAAACCGGCACCACGGGAGGGCACAGCGGCCCTCCCCTACACAGAGACTTTGGAAACCAACAAACTCTTCAACATTCATAACTGCGACGCCAACTGGTGCGGGAGAGCACAGCGGCCCTCCCCTACGCAGAGCATTTGTAATATGCCGGGCAGTTATGATCCTTGATTGCGACGCGAACGTGTTCGAGAGGGCGCAGAGACCATCCCCTACGCAGAGACTTCATAGAAAACCGTAGCAATAGAA
>JAURHZ010000041.1 GCA_030833025.1 Armatimonadota bacterium | reverse complement strand
GGCTGCTAGTATCGCGACGGGAGAGCGTACAGGCACATTGGAAGCGACATTGAAGCAGCTGGCGGATGCTGCACAAGCGGCATCGATGTCAGCTGTTGAAGGCGACCGGGCATTTCGCACTTGGGGCTCTATTGCTGTAACGGCACTCGCCACAGTGGCTGTAACCATCATCGTTGGGGTAGCCTTGAAAGACGCTATCCTGAAGTTTGCTGATGGATTTGCCGAAGGATTCTAATAGCCGATGCCGACTTATACGTATATTGCGGACACCAAGGAAGGGCAGCAGATGAGTGGGATCATCGATGCCAACTCGCCTGCGCTCGCTGCTGCGTTACTTCGGCAGCAGGGGATGGTCCCGACGAAGATATTGACCGCGCCGCAGCAGTCATCTGATGTGTCACTCGAAGCGGTACGCCCTGCGCAGGTTGTAAGGCCCGAGCTAAGTCAGAGCCAACACCGTGTCACCCCCGATGTACGTGACTACACGACAGCTCCCAAGCCATTTGTGGTAACGGCTACTCCCATTTTAGATGAAGTCCCACTTCCCGAGCTCGCGGCGATGTACCGACAGCTGACATCATTGATGCATGCTGGTGTCCCGATGCTACAGTCGATTGAGGCCCTTCGTGGCCAGACGCGCAATGGGAAGCTGAAGAGTATCCTTGGCGATGCGGCGATGATGATCTCAAGTGGCAAACCTCTTTCGGCAGCCATGGAGAAGTACCCGAATACGTTTACCCTGATGCAGCGTGAGCTGATACGCGCGGGTGAAATGGGCGGTCTCCTTGAGGTGATGTGCTCGCGGCTTGCGCACTACCTCGAGCGGGAAATCGAGATTCGTCGAAAGCTCAAGCGCGAAACGCTTAAGCCTAAGATTACCCTGGCCGTCGCGGGTTTGGTCATCCTTATCGTGGGGTGGGCTGGTGCTGGAATGGGGCAAGCTGGTGCATCCTTGGTGCAATCCAAGCTCATCTTTGCCGGAATTACAGCCGCGATTATCTTTGCACTCTGGTACTTCAGTCGCTTTATCAATCAGTTTCCTCGGATTGGTGCTTTTCTTGACCGAATCATGATGCTGATTCCTGGGCCAGGACGTGTGGCGCAATCGTATGCAACGGCGCGTTTTACCCGTGCTCTCGGTGCCCTTTATTCGGGTGGCGTTCTCTTGCCGACAGCAGTCGATATCGCTGCTCGCGCCTGTGGAAACCGCGCTATTGGGCTACGGATGGTGGAATCGGTTCCTGTTCTGATGCAAGGTGGCGGTCTCAGCGCGATGCTCGAGAGTACAGCTTTGCTATCGCCTATCGCCGTCCAAATGGCAAGAACGGGTGAGCAGACGGGCTCGCTGGACATCATGATGGACAAGGTTGCCGACTATCTCGAATCAGATGCCGACATGAAGGCGAGTCAGTACGCTGTCTACGCAGGCGTTGGGATGCTCCTCTTGGCTGCAATCGTCGTTGGAATTATTGTGATTCAGTTCTACACAGGTTATTTCACCAATCTGAATAACGTAGGCAGCTAAAAGATACGCATGGCAACCCGGACGCACTACCAAACATTCGAGATCACGCCGACGGCTACCGCGGATGAAATAAAGCGGCGTTACCGAGAGCTTGCGCGTCGCTATCACCCAGATGTAAATCCGGGAGACCCGACATCTGCGCGCAAGTTTGCGGCGATAGCGGATGCATACCGTGTTCTCGGCGATGCCGATGCGCGTGCGACGTACGATGCTGAGCTCTTAATGCAGGCGCGTGCCGCTCATCCTACACCGCCTCCTCAGTCACAAACACAGCGTGGCACAGGAGGAGGGGCAGCGGGTAACCGCGGGGCCAGCACGGGCACCGGTGCGCGTCCACAGCCACAAAATGTACAAGCGGCGCATATCGAGTCCGAAAAATACGCTGAGCTTGCCCGGAAATGTTACTTTCAGGGGCGCTTTATCGAAGCTAAGGAACATGCCATCCGGTCGCTGTCCTATAACCACCGAAACGCGATGTCTCAAGAGATCATGGGGGATGTGTATATGCAGCAGGGGCGCCTCGATGATGCCGCCAAGCACTACACATTATGCCTTCAGTTCGATCAGTTTAATGGGTCAGCCCGGATGAAGCTGGAGCGCCTCCACCGCACTGCGAGTCGCTCAGCATACGTCCATGCTCCACGGGGCGGCGGTCAAAATGCAGCATTCCTCTCCCGTAAACAACAAAAGTTGCAAGCGCTAATCAAGCTGGTTGGGTATTCGGCAGCCATCATGATGATTGGCTTCTGGTTCATTATTGATCCCCGCTATCCAAGTGTGGGAATTGACTTTGTCAAGACGTGGAGCATTCAGTTCATCCTGTTTGCTGTCGCTATTGGTGGATGGCTTGGGTTGATTCAGTCGGTTACCGGGGATGTTCGACGCTTTGAAGATGAGTTTCTCTTCGGAGGCGGCCAGCTAGCTGCCGGCGGGTTTCCCGCTGGTCCGGCGATCATCGTACTCGGAGCGGTGTTCTATCCACTGGGGATGTTGTCGCATATCGGGGTCACACTCGTACAAGATGGCTTCCACCGCTCGATCGGGATGCTGTACGGTACAGTGACCGCAGCAACATTGATGATGGCTATCTTTTGTAGCGGTCAGCATGGCTTCGGTGAGACACTTGCTTTTGGTGGCAATGTGTTGTTTGTCGGGCACATTTTCGGGCGGCTTTTGGGCGATTTCTTCCGCGGAGATTAATGTCGGCTGCTGTTACTTCAATGGGGGTAAAACATGGAACTCGAACACGATAAATGGATTCAGCCGGATGCGGCAGTCTCCCGCCGGACACTGGTCTCTGGCTTGATTGGAGCGGGCTTTGCACTCGCCGTTTCGCCGGTTGAGGCATCTTATGTGCAGACTAGCCCGGATGGCCTCGATGTCGGTATGAGGACATTCAAGTGCGCTGATGGCGTTGAAATGAATGTCTACGTTGCGCATCCAAAAGCAGCAAAGAAAGCTCCCGTCATCGTCATCATCCAGGAAATCTTTGGGCTGCATGAGCATATCCAGGATGTCTGCCGCCGGTACGCAAAGCTTGGATTTTATGCAGTGGCACCAAATCTGTACCAACGCCAAGGGGATGCTACCAAAGCCCCGATGAGCTCCATCATGGCAGATATTGTTTCCAAGGTGCCGGATGCACAAGTAATGGGCGATATCGATTCCCTCATGGACTGGGTTGGCAAGCAGAAGCAGGCGGATGCAAAGAAGGCTGGCATCACTGGTTTCTGCTGGGGGGGACGCGTTGTGTGGCTGGCTTGCGCGCACGGAACCAGATTCAAGGCTGGAGCCGCGTGGTACGGCCGCCTCGATGGTAACCGCACTGCTCTGACTCCAACGCAACCACTCGATATTGCCACAAAGCTCAAAGCACCAGTACTCGGACTTTACGGCGCGAAAGATGGCGGGATTCCGCTAACACAAATCGATGCCATGAAAGCAGTCCTTCCGAAATCGGGCATCTCCGGTGAGTTTGTCGTGTACGCCGAAGCGGGACATGGTTTTCATGCGGATTACCGACCAAGCTATCGCGCTGACGATGCGGCAGATGGCGTAAAGCGTTTACTCGCTCACTTTGCAAAGAATGGAGTTAAACCATGATGCTCGGAATGATTGCCTTAGCTGTTTTAATGGGCAACCCTGTTGCACAGGCAAAGCACGAAACCCCAGCACTTGCTCAGGCACCAGCAGTTGCACCAAAAGACGCAGATGTTCTCATCAAAGATGCTCTTGCAGATGCCAAAAAGTCGGGTCGCGTCGTCTTCGTTCGCTTCACCGCAACTTGGTGCGGCTGGTGTCGCCTGATGGAAAAGACATTAGATGAGACTGCAGTGCGCGAGCGCTTCGACAAGCAATTTGTTGTGGTGACATTGGATGTTCTTGAGCAGGGACCGAAGAAGCCATTTGAGAACCCAAATGGCGAAAAGTGGCTGAATAGCCTTGGCGGAGCAGGCGGCGGAATCCCATTCTTTGCAACATTGGATGCCAAAGGGAAGAAGCTGGTCGATTCGAACTTGTTACCAACTGGGCAGAACAAAAATCTTGGATGCCCGGCAACCGATGCAGAGATCAAGCTTTTCGGAGACTATCTCGATAAGTCTGGAAAAAAGCTATCTGCGGATGACAAAGCGTTCATCCTGGGACGCTTTAAGGCAAATGCCCCGAAGAACTGACCTTGAGCTTGTGACGAAGCGGCTACGGATTACGCCCTTTCGGGTATCCGATACGCCGCTCTTTTACGCTTATCGTAACGAACCCGATACGGCACGCTTCCAGTCATGGAGCGTGCCGTATTCGCGCAAGGATGCCGAGGACTTTGTGCTTTGGGCCGCGGATGCAACGCTTAACGACTTTTCAGGGAGCTGTCAGTTTGCAATCCGCATCGGCGAATCCGATGAGCTGATCGGAGATATTGCAATCCTTGGAGACCTGACGAATGGTCGGCAGGCGATGATTGGATACACGCTGGCGGGGCGCTTTCAGGGGTATGGCTATGCATTCGAGGCTTGTACCGCGATGCTCGACCACGCATTTGGGAAATGGAAAATGCACCGGATTGCGGCAGATACCGACCCGCGAAATCTAGCATCAATACGCTTGCTCGAACGCCTTGGTTTTCGCCTTGAGGGACAGATGCTTGAGTGTTATTTCGACACGGATGGCACCTGGCTTGACAGTCACATTTATGCGATGCTAGCGCGAGAGTGGCAGGCGAAGCGTCAAAAACTCATTGCCCCGGAGCAACATCCGGCTGAATAGCACGCTTGGCATGCTCAAAGTCCTCAGTCGTAAGGCACTCTGCGCCACCTTCATCCGTGATCCGTACCAGGGCTTCGAGGCCGGCATCGTTAACGAGGGCGCGCAAATCGGCTCCGCTATAGCCTTCTGTTTCTGTTGCCAGCTGCTCAATGTCGACATCAGGGGAGAGAACGACACCGCGCGTATGCAGCGCAAGAATACTCAAGCGGGAAACCTTGTCGGGCGCAGGGATTTCGATCTTAAGCGAGAGGCGGCCCCCGCGGATAACGGCATCATCCAAAAGCTCTGGGCGGTTGGTCGCACCAACGACAAACACGCCTTGATTTCCTGAGAGGCCATCAATTTCGTGGAGAAACTGATTCACAATCTTGTCACTTGGTTGGCTGACACCACCGGAACGATTGGGGACAAGGGCATCTATTTCATCTAGGAAGACGATGCTAGGCGCCGCAGCCCGGGCTTGTGCAAATAAACTCGACACAGCCTTTTCGCCCTCACCAATCCATTTTGAAAAGACATCGGCTGGACTCGCTGCAAAGAATGAACAGCTCGCCTGGCTTGCCAGAATTTTGGCGATGGTGGTTTTGCCGGTTCCTGGAGGGCCATAAAGGAGAAGACCACTTGGTGGCTCTACACCGAGGCGACGGGCTTGTTCGGGTGCTTCGATCACCTTTTGAACCTGTCTCAGCGTACGTTTGGTGCGCTCAGGAAGAATGATGTCATCCCAGCTTAGGAGAGAGCCATCTGGTTGCAGAGGGATTTGTGGGACATTCGGTTGTGGTTTACGCGACTGCGGACGCGTAACAGGTGATGATGGCCGGTCCTGCTGTGGGCGGCTGGAACTCGGCGCGGCTACCTGAGACACGTTTGTGTCGCTGCGTTCCATCAGTGTGGCGGCGAGGCGGCGGAAGTCTGCATTTTCTGGCTCAAGCGCGGCAGCAGTGCGGGCGGCGCCCAGCGCTTGTTCCTGGTCGCCAAGGTAGCGCAATGCCTGTGCCCGGCCATGGTGCGCGGGAGCATATTCGGCATCGATGGCGAGTGCGGCATCGAATGCGCTCAGAGCTTTTTGCATCTCGCTACGGTATTGCTCAATCCATCCAGTGTTACGGGTTGCCCGGCTGGCAGCGACGGTAGCGAGACTCAAAACCGTCATCGCGATATCAACTCCAGCGCTACGTGGCTCATTCTGCAAATGCATCCCGGCTGGAAGCTGCTTCTCGCCTTTGTGCAGATGAAGAAGGCCGCGGGCGTGCAGGAGGTCTCGTTCGCTGAGTGATGCCATTATCTGTAGTGTATCGGTTGGAGGATTCCCGGCGTTCCCGAATGTTATGGAACTTTTTATTGAATATCCATGTTGCCCCATGATAATTTGTGAATGAAATACGGGGTAACCCTCGTTGTTTCACTTGTTTCTGGTAGCGTTGACGAGGCTAGTAGCCGCAACGTGTGCTTTCAGAGAGCTGCCGTTTGGTGCGAGGCAGTAGGCACGTGCGTGTGAATCTCCCCTCTGAGCTGCGGGTTGAACATCGCATTGCGATCAGTAGGTCTGCCGGGCTGCGCCCGAGATAGCGCAACGAGTGGCTGCAACCCTCTGCTTCGGCAGTCGGCAATGTGGCAATTCGGGTGGTACCGCGGGAGTGCGCAGGCAAGTTACAGCCCAGCCTCTCGTCCCGAGTGCGTATGGGACGGGGGCTTTTTTTGTTTCCGGACCCACAAATGGGTACGTTGAGAGGTGGCTGTGATGGCGAAAATTAAGAGCACGGGCGCGAAAGCCCTCTTGGAGAGTCTCCGCCGTGAGGGCGTTGAGATTATCTTCGGATATCCTGGCGGCGCGGTTATTCCGCTTTATGATGAAATCTACCACTGCGAGTTTCTTCAGCATGTGTTGGTCCGGCACGAGCAGGGCGGCGGACACATGGCAGAAGGATATTCCCACGCAACGGGTAAGGTCGGCGTGTGTATCGGGACATCCGGACCAGGTGCAACCAACTTGGTTACCGCTATCTGCGATGCGATGATGGACTCGATCCCGATGGTAGCTATCACTGGGCAGGTCCGTACGGAAGTCATCGGTAAAGATGCCTTCCAAGAAGCAGACATCACCGGTATCACAATGCCTATCACCAAGCACAACTGGCTTGTTAAAGATGTCAATGACCTCCCACGTGTGATGCACGAGGCGTTTCATATTGCGCGCTCTGGGCGCCCGGGACCTGTTCTCGTCGATATCCCTGTCGATGTCTTCCGCGCAGTCGTCGAATACGATCCGGATGAAGTCGAGAACATCGAGATATCCAGCTTTAAGTCCGACTTTAAGGTTCATAAGGTCCAAGTCAAGCGTGCCGCTGAGCTCATCGCACAGGCTAAGCAACCCGTCCTCTACGTCGGCGGCGGTGCAAAAGCTGCAGGAGCTGAGCATCTTGTACAAGCCCTTGCGCATAAAACAGGCTTCCCTGTCACAACAACCCTCCACGGACTCGGCGCGTTTCCTGAGAACGATCCGCTTTCGTTGGGGATGCTCGGGATGCACGGGACTGCATATGCAAACCTCGCGGTGGAGCACTCCGATTTGCTGATTGCTATCGGAGCCCGCTTCGATGACCGTGTCACCGGAAAAGTTAGCTCTTTTGCACAAAATGCGAAGGTTATTCACTTCGATATCGATCCGGGTGAGATTAACAAGGTTCGCCGCGCTGATGTCAGCATCGTTGGTAACTGCGCCGAGGCGCTTGAAGCGTTGCTTCCGATGGTGGATGAGACCCAGGACATCAGTGAGTGGCGTGCCCAGTTGGATGCATGGCGCACAGATATGCCGCTTGAGTTCAACGATGGCGCGAACGATGGCACCCTACACGCAGAGTGGGTGATTCGAGAAATCGCACGCCTGACAGATCGCAATGTGGTTGTTACCACCGATGTTGGTCAGCACCAAATGTGGGCTGCGCAGCACTTCGGGATGCGGTCGCCACGCCAGTTCATCACCAGTGGTGGCCTCGGAACGATGGGCTTTGGCCTTCCGGCGGCAATTGGCGCAAGCTTTGGCGTTGGTCCTGACAAGGATGTCTGGTGTATTTCAGGTGATGGCTCCTTCCAAATGTGTATCCAGGAGCTGATCGTCGCGACCATTTATAAGCTGCCTGTAAAGATTGCCATCTTGAACAACACCTTCCTCGGGATGGTTCGTCAATGGCAGGAAATGTTCTGGCAGAAGCACTATTCAAGTGTTGACATGGAGCGCGCACCGGATTTTGTCAAGGTCGCAGAGGCCTATGGCATGCTCGGTTTGCGGTGCGAAAGCGTCGATGATGTCGAAGCAACAATCCGTAAGGCGATGGAAACCGAGGGCCCAGTGCTGATGGACTTCCGCGTTGTGAAAGAGACGAATGTCTATCCGATGATTCCATCTGGCCAGACGGTTGGCGACATGATTGTCCGCAAGCCACAGCAAGTGGAAGAGCCGGAGAGCACCTGTCACTATCAGCCGCGCGATACCCGGATGCCAGTTGTTGATGAAGTGGTGGATGTTGCCCGCTAATGGCTGAAGCTGCCCGGGGTGTTCATGTCATAGCAACTCCCGCTGGCACCAATGCAGTGCTTATCCATGATGATGCACAGACTTGGTGGCTTCTGGATCCGGGCTGTGCACTGGACACTTGGGTGGTACATGAGGCAGTTAGCGCGGTGCTTGAAGATGACATCCCAAGCGGCATTATTTTGTCGCACGGCCACAGTCATGTCGCAGGCTCCGCAGGGGCATTGGCAAAGGAATGGGGTTGTTCTGTGTTCTGTTCGGCTGCGGAAGCACCGATGGTCCACGGGACTATCCCATATCCGCCGCTAGATACGACCTGTCACGGAATCGCAAGCTTTCGGGCTAGGAATCGGCAAGAACCTCCTGCAGAGGCAATTCCCGATGCTAAATGTTTTGCCTCTGAAGCTCCGATGGCTGGTTGGGAACTCCTTGCACTTCCGGGACATACACCTGGAAGCGTAGGTTTTTTCCGAACATCAGATGGGGTTTTGCTCGCAGGGGATGCCTTGTCGACCATCGATTGGGATCAGATGATCCCGATGTGGCGGCAGACGAAGCAGCTTCGGATGCCTCCAAACATCGACACGTTGGACTGGGTTGCCGTTCGTCGGTCCTTACGACTGATTGCATCCCGGAAGCCTGAGCGGGTGATCCCCGCGCACGGGCATCCACTGCTGGAATGTGAAAAGGGTGTCGCTGATGAAGCCTGGCACCTGGCGGAAGTTGGAATTGTTGCCCGAAAGGGCCGGTATGTTGCGGATCCCGCGGTGCTGCGCAGTGACAACACATGGCAGCTGTATGATCCCATCCCGGACCCCGTCGGCAAATTTGGAAAATGGGTGGTGCTTGTAGGCATCGCCATATACATGGTTTTGATCATCCGCCTTTGGTAGGCGGTAAGGAGTAAAAGATATGGCTACTGCAATCGCAGCGCAGACGCATACCATCACCGTGCTGGTGGACAACCGCCCCGGTGTGCTCGCACGCGTCTCCGGATTGTTTGCACGCCGCGGCTATAACATCGAGTCGCTGACGGTGAGTATCACCGACAATCCCAACATGTCCCGGATGACCATTGTGGTCGCCGGGGATGCCGATACGCTTGAGCAGATCACAAAGCAGCTGCATAAGCTGATCGATGTACATAAGGTGTTTGATTATCTCGATACCCCGATGCTAGAGCGTGAATTGGTTTTGCTCAAGGTTCAGTCGGAGCCTGAGCGCCGGGCTGAGATCCTCCAACTAGTAGAGATTTTCCGGGGCAAAGTTGTCGATATCGCGGAGCGTGCGATGGTCATCGAGGTCACAGGCGGTGGTGACAAGATTGACTCCTTTGAGAAACAAATGGAGACATTTGGTATCCGTGAGCTGGTGCGTACCGGACGTATTGCAATGATGCGCGGTTCGAGGACCGTCTGACCTCGCTATGAAGGAAATGATCACCCGTCCGCAAGCGAACATGCTGATTCTGGGGCTCTGTGCCATCGGGGTCGTGGTGGCTCTGCTTGGCTGGAAAGTCATCCGGTCTCGAGAGGTGACCGGTTACGGGGTGATTTTGGTTCTCTGCGAGCCGCTGTGGTTGATGTACAACGTGATCGAGGATGCGTTTGGCCTCGACTCAATAAAAGCATTGCTAATCAATGCGGCGCTATTCATTGCCCTTGGGCTTGCCGGACGTGTGGCGTGGATGAATTGGGTAGGGACATCCTTTTTGGATGACAATACCGACCAAACCGCTGGTATATCCGAGGTGGATGCAATGGAGGACAATGATGCAGCGGCAGTTTGATGAAGCTGCACACCGCGTTGAAGCCCGTCTGCGGGACTTACGTCAGCTTGTCGCTGGCCACCCGATCCTGATGGATGCTCACGAGGAAATGTTATCGGCGTTGGTTGTCCAGCTGGATGCGGTTGAGAGTGCATCCACAGAGCTGCGTAACCAGCTGCTTGCCGAAGGTGGCGAGTGGCAACCATCCAGTCTTCCCACAAAACGGATTAAGGCGGATGATTTACGGGCTGCTCTTGTTGCATCCGATTACCTGGTGGTGGACGAGAAATAGCTTTTGCCGGCTTGAACCGGCGGAATATTGGTAAGGAGTTAGGAATATGGCAGTTAAGGTTTATTACGATGTAGATGCATCCTATGATGCGTTCCGTGGCAAGACATTGGCAGTAATTGGCTATGGTTCACAGGGACATGCGCATGCGCAAAACCTGCGTGACTCTGGACAGAATGTCATCATTGGTCTGCGTCCTGGTAAGAGCTGGGACAAGGCTGTCGCAGATGGCTTTGAAGTCGTAACCGTCACTGAGGCTGCACAGCGTGCGGATGTCATCATGATCCTCGTCAATGATGAGTTTCAGGCTGCCTTGTATGCCGGTGAGATTGCTCCTGGTTTGACAGCTGGCAAGGCACTGGCATTTGGCCATGGCTTCAACATCCACTTTGGACAGATTGTCCCACCAAAGGATGTCGATGTCTTTATGTGTGCACCTAAGGGCCCCGGGCACCTCGTACGCCGCGTTTACTCTGAAGGCAAGGGTGTTCCCTGTTTGGTTGCTGTGCATCAAAACGCTACGGGCGAAGCACTCAAGGTTGCTCTCGCATGGGCTAAGGGCGTTGGCGGAACCCGTGCTGGTGTTCTTGAAACCACCTTCCAAGAAGAGACCGAGACCGACCTCTTTGGTGAGCAAGCAGTTCTCTGCGGCGGCGCTACGGCACTTGTCAAAGCTGGATTTGAGACGCTGGTTGAAGCCGGATACCAGCCTGAAATCGCCTACTTTGAGTGCCTTCATGAGCTGAAGCTCATCGTTGACCTGATGTACGAAGCGGGTATCGCAGGTATGCGCTACTCGATCTCCGATACAGCTCAGTTTGGCGATATGACCCGTGGTCCACGTGTTGTCAATGACGATACCAAGAAGGAAATGAAGAAGATTCTGGATGAGATTCAAACCGGAACCTTTGCAAAGGAATGGATTCTTGAGAACCGTGCAGGTCGTCCGACATTCAACGCATTGACGAAGCGTGATGACAATCACCTGCTCGAGCAGGTTGGTAAAGAGCTTCGCTCTATGATGAGCTGGGTGAACCAACGTCAGAACGCACCTGTCGCTGCACCAGTTGTGCAGAAGGCTCAGATCGAGCTGTGAGTGAGCCAACCGATGGGCAGACCGAGCCCAAAGCTGAGACTGGCCGTCGGTTGCCATCGCCAGGGTTGAATCCAGATCAATCATGCTTTGGCTGTCTGATCTGGATCGGAATCCTGATTGTTACTTTCGGGGCATGGGGTACGGTCTACTATTTCATGAATCCGGAGTTTCATCCGGAGAAGAACAATCCGGTCATCAAGAACATGGGGCGCTAAGCGCCCCATGTTTGTTTTTAACGAGCGTGTGACGTGTGCTGAATGGCAGTGACACAACTGCGAGAGCGGCCACTGTAAAAAATAATCGCGAATTGTGTAGTAATCACACATTTAATTTCGATTAGTAATTCGGAATGAACACCGAACTCTTCGATAGAGCCCTCAAACAGCTGGTCGATTTTGATCCTCACAACTGGGCCAGCTTGGCTGGGATGCCTAAAGTTGTATCTGGTATGACACTCAACACAGAGCTCGCAGCCACGAATCGGCGCGTGGATGCACTGTTGTCCATTTGTATTCCTAATGGTCAGTGTGCGGTACATCTGGAATTTCAAGCCGGCAAGGATGGCCGCCAGGTTCCCCGTCGCCTGCTCGAATATAGCAATGGCATTACGGCAAAGCATCAGCTTCCTGTCCATACCTGCGTGTTTTTATTGACTGCGCGTGCCGACAGTCCAGCGCTAACTGGCGAATATCATCGACGCATTGCTGGTGGAGTTCCATACCTTACGTTTAGATACACGGTAATCCGTTTCTGGCGTATTCCAATGTCTAAACTGATGATTCCAGGGTCTAGTATCGCAGCTACCGGCGTGCTGGCTGACATCGGTGAACGATCGCTTCAAGATGTTGGTACGGCAATCATGCAATGCATCCGGATGATCCCGGATCATGAGGCACAGCATGAAACTCTGGGACATGCGTACACATTGGCCGGAATGCGGTTTAATCCTGACCAGGTGGACTCCATCTTTGAAAGGCAAATGACAATGCTTGAACAATCATCGACTGTGCAACACCTCCTCCGCCGCGGGCGTATGGAAGGCCGCGAAGAAGGCCGCGAAGAAGGCCGTGAAGAAGGTCGAGAAGAAGGCCATGAGCAGGGA
>JAURHZ010000418.1 GCA_030833025.1 Armatimonadota bacterium | reverse complement strand
CCCAGAAACATTCATGACATCATCAACGCGACCAAGCAACCAGAGATAACCATCGTCATCTAACTTTGCGCCATCGCCAGCAAAATAGCGACCAGGAAATTTACTCCAATACGTTTCTTGGAATCGTTCGGGGTCACCCCAAATACCTCGCAGCATTCCTGGCCACGGGTGCGTGAGTGTGAGATAGCCGCCACCACGGGTGATGACATTTCCCTTTTCATCAACTACTTCTGCGCCAATTCCCGGCAAAGGAAACGTTGCTGAGCCAGGCTTTGTTGTTGTTACACCTGGCAAAGGGCTAATCATGATGCCGCCGGTTTCGGTTTGCCACCACGTATCGACAACAGGGCAACGACCTTGACCAATATTTTCGTGGTACCACATCCATGCTTCTGGGTTGATGGGTTCACCCACACTGCCAATCACACGTAATGAGCTGAGGTCATGTTTTTGTGGTTGTTCCACACCCCATTTCATAAACGTACGAATTGCAGTAGGCGCAGTGTAGAAAATACTCACTTTGTATTTTTCAACAATGCTCCACAAACGATCGTTCTCTGGGTAATTCGGGACACCTTCATAAATGACTTGTGTAGCGCCGTTTGAAAGTGGCCCGTACACGATGTAGGAGTGACCGGTGATCCACCCCACGTCTGCTGTGCACCAATACACATCGGTTTCTGGGTGGAGGTCGAAAACATATTTGTGCGTGTAAGTCACATGTGTGAGATACCCACCCGTT
>JAURHZ010000417.1 GCA_030833025.1 Armatimonadota bacterium | reverse complement strand
GCCGCTACGAAAACATAAATACAACAGATAACAAAACTGCAAGGAGCAGACAGTGAGCAAAGCAAAGTTTGAGCGTAATAAGCCACACGTGAATATTGGAACTATGGGTCACATTGACCATGGTAAGACCACGTTGACGGCTGCTATTTCGCGTACGTTGGCTGATCGTGGGTTGGCTGAGTTCCAAGCGTTCGATCAAATCGACAAGGCACCTGAAGAAAAAGCTCGTGGTATAACGATCTCGATTGCTCACATTGAGTATGAAACAGAGAATCGTCACTATGCACACGTTGACATGCCTGGTCACGCTGACTACATCAAGAACATGATTACTGGTGCTGCACAGGTTGACGGCGCAATTTTGGTTGTTGCTGCTACTGATGGTCCTATGCCTCAGACTCGTGAGCACGTGTTGCTTGCTCGTCAAGTTGGTGTTCCATACATTGTTGTTGCGTTGAATAAGTCTGACATGGTTGATGACGAAGAACTTCTTGAGCTTGTTGAGATGGAAGTTCGTGAGTTGTTGAGCGAGTACGAGTTCCCTGGTGATGATGCACCGGTTGTTCGTGTGTCTGCGTTGAAAGCTCTTGAGGGTGATGCTGCATGGCAGGAAAAGATCATGGAGTTGATGGCTGCATGTGATGCTTCTGTTCCTATGCCTGTTCGTGATTTGGACAAGCCTTTCCTTATGCCAATTGAAGACGTGTTCACGATTACTGGTCGTGGAACTGTTGTGACCGGCAAG
>JAURHZ010000416.1 GCA_030833025.1 Armatimonadota bacterium | reverse complement strand
GTACCTGCGAACGTATCGGCAAGCGGGTTATCTCAAAGAGTCTGGATGACCGCCTTCTTGTCTACGTGATGCTCGAGGCGCTGCGCGAGCTCGGAAACCACGACTGCGACATTTACGCAGTTGCTACCGTTCAGGAAGAGATTGGCCTCCGCGGTGCAACTCCTGCTGCGTATGCAATCAACCCTGATATCGCGATTGCGCTCGATATCACGATTGCTGGTGATACTCCGGGAGGCACTCCGGATGCACAAATCACCCAGCTAGGCGCGGGAACTGCCATCAAAATCATGGATGCAAGCCTTGTCTGTCATCCAAAGCTGGTCCGCCACTTCCGCGATGTAGCCGAGCAGCACAACATCAAGTATCAGCTGGAGATCCTGGGCCGTGGTGGCACGGATGCCGGTGGAATGCAACGTGTGCGCGGTGGAATCCCAGCGTTTACGCTGTCAGTCCCAACCCGCTATGTGCATACCGTGAATGAGATGGCAGATGTTGATGACATCAATGCATCCGTGCAGGTCCTTGCCCGCTGGCTCGAAGTTTGTCATACCCGCAGCTATGGCTACGGCGACGCGTAGGCCCGACGCAATGTAATCATCACCCGCCGTATGGAATAACCACTGTGCGGCGGGTATTTTATTGGTATGTCCACAGATGAGCATCCAAACGAAAAGGCGATGTCAGCCATTATCAAGCAAGTTCAGGATTTGATCGAAATGGCGACGTACGAAACCCAAACCGATGTAGCAGCGACG
>JAURHZ010000415.1 GCA_030833025.1 Armatimonadota bacterium | reverse complement strand
TTCACTTAGCATCACCGCATATTCCTTTCTAGATGTCACATCGATGCAACACCTAGTTACTAATCGTAAAAAATGCGGTGATTACTACACACTGAGGTAATTCCAATTGATTGATGCTAACGAAGATTGGCTATCCGCCACAGCTACACAGAGCACTTGTGTCGGGATAGCAAATTCGAAATGTTCAGCGTAGGGGCCGGCTGCCACGCCGGCCCGCAGTTACGAATAACCATTTGTTGACGAAAACCGTCACAACGGGAGGGCACAGCGGCCCTCCCCTACACGGAGATTTGTGTCTAGTGGCGCAGATCCATAACCGAACAACGTTTCAGCGCGCAGCGCGGTGGAATGTTGAGCGGGTGGGCCGCTAGCCGGACTGGTCAGCTTTCGGATACTGCAAGCCAGCACACATTCGGCGGCTGGCAGGGCGGGCACCATCCACGATGGTCAAAACCAACATATCGTCACGAAATAACCCAATCGTGACCATCGGGGATGGTCGACCCACTTGGCCACCAGACGATACCGCCAAGCCCAGCCGAACCGAAAGGTCAACGGGATTTCGCGTAACATCCGGCGACCTCGGCACGCACGCGATGCATCCACCGCGCCAGCGGAGAACGTGTTTGTGGCCATCCGAAAAGCAATTAATAATCGTAACGCGCGGGCGGACACAGCGGTCCGCCCCTACGCGGAGATTTTGCATCCGACAGGCAGGCAGTATTTGTTACAGCGTCGCCATGAGCGGGAGGGTACGGCAAGCGGAGAAC
>JAURHZ010000414.1 GCA_030833025.1 Armatimonadota bacterium | reverse complement strand
CACGCCAGCAAACAGGCTTTGTCGAGAGGCATCGCATCTGGCATCCGGATTGCGGCTTTCGAATGCACAACCGTACTTGTCGCAAAGGTGCCGCAGCGCAGGACTTGTGAACACGCCGCGCCATCCGATGAGCGTGTAATCGCCGTCTTTGGTCGAAGAGCCATGTAGCAGTGGCGTGGGTCGCCGCGGCGGCAGCTTGGGCAGGTCCCGCAGGGCGCGCGGTACGCAATACAGACCGGATCACCAATCGACAGGTGCGAGACATTTGCACCAACCTTGCGGACGATTCCAGCGCCTTCGTGGCCCAGGATGATAGGGAATTTCATCCCCGCACCCTGTTGCATTTTGATGGTCAGGTCTGTGTGACAGACACCACTCGCTGCGACATCGATAATGACATCATCCGGTGCGATATCCCCAATTTGAATGTCGACGACTTCGACGTCTTTGCCGGCTTCCGCCAAAATGGCAGCTTTTGCTTGAATCATGATCTTTTTCCTTCGTGCAGCGTCGGGGCCACATTTGATTGGTTTCGTTTAGTGTTTGTTGTATTTGGTTTATAAGAGTGGTTTGAGAGGAAGGGTTTGAGATAATGCAATCCCCGGACCGGCTTCCGCTAAAATGGCAGATGCAGCCGCGAGCATCACAGTATTTGCAGGAGTGCCGTCGTTAGGCGTGCTAGCGCATCGATAGCCCCGATGTGCATCACTTCAAAACCATGCGTATTGTCGACGGGCAGCGCCAGCGTTATGGGCCGTGCGCAGTGCCCGGCTGCCGCACC
>JAURHZ010000413.1 GCA_030833025.1 Armatimonadota bacterium | reverse complement strand
CAACAAGCGCCACGCTGCAGCCGTGAAGCCTCAACGCACCTCTTGGCTGGCACTGTTCGCGCTGCTGGGCACGGCCCCAGCCCATGCGGGCTCCGTGACCGCCGGATCGATCATCAGCAAGACCGACGCCATCGCCAACGCCAGCGTCTCGATGCCGGCCGGAAGCCAGATCACAGGCGTGAAGTGCACCACGCTGATCCGCGACCTCTCGGCCCGCTACCGCTGCACCGTGCAGTGGATCCCTGCACCCAGCAAGGGCGACGGGTAAGCTCCGGTGCGACGGGGCGTGGCGCAGCTTGGTAGCGCGGGTGCTTTGGGAGCACTAGGTCGCAGGTTCGAATCCTGTCGCCCCGATCCATTCCAGCGCAAGGGTTCTCAGGGATTCTGAGAGCCCTTTTTTATGCCCTGTTTTGGGCAATTGTGCGCAAGATGTGCGCAAAAACTCGCCCGAAGGGGCCCCATAGCCCCCAAATCAGGGCCTGCCGGGAAGGGGTTGGACAGGGTTGGACAGGGCAGCGCGGGTAGCCTCCAACGCATCGGATCCACGCGATCGGATGCATGACCAGCCCCTCGGGGGCACACCTGCATCCCGCCTATGGAATCGACCCGTCATTGCGCCTGGGCCACCGCCAGAGAGGCCCGCGACCAGCTGGGGGTCAGCGAGCGCACCTTGGCCCGCTGGCGCGCGTCCGGCCTGTTCCAACCTGGTCAGCACTGGCGCCGCAAGTTCCCCAGTCCCAACTCACCCGTCCAGTACCACCTGGAGCAGTGCCAGGCGGTGATGAGCGAGGCCACGGCACG